>NZ_JNAA01000047.1:0-42731 GCF_000696055.1 Exiguobacterium sp. AB2 | reverse complement strand
TTGGTGTTCGCCTGCTTGAACAGAACGAGGCAAAACACGTCTCGCTCCTCAATCCGTTATCGGCGTTCCTGATGCAGTCCAAGGCGGTACAAGCGTTCATTTGGGAGCTTTATGAAAACGAGCTATTCTTCAATGAGACAGAGCGGACCGTCATCCGCACATACTTTTTACCGACCTATCTCGAGCCTGACCCGTTTTTAGGTCAGCGCGCTTACGTGCAAAAGCCCGCGTTCGGACGAGAAGGGGATTCGGTCATCTTGTACGAAAAGGATGGCACGCCGTTCCATAAAGAAGCGCTTCAAACGTACGCAGACGAGACGGCTGTCTATCAACAATTCGATGAATTACCGGTTCGGAAAACGAACATGGTGAACGGCACGATCGACACACACTATATGATTGGTTGTTTCTGTTTGAACGGTCGCCCGTCCGCGCTCGGTGCGCGGGCCGGCAGCATGATTACGAACAACCAGTCCTACTACTTAGCCATCGGCACACAAAAGGAGAATAACTCATGACGTTCATCACGCTCGATTCGATTTTGAGCTTTTTGGCCCACCTCGGTACAGGGTTTGGCCTCATCTTGATTGGTCTCGTCGTCTTCGCGTTGACGACAAAGTATTCGGAACGAAAGCTCATCAAAGCCGGCAACGTCGCCGTCGCCTTGAAACTTTGGGGCAAGGCGCTCGGTCTCGCTATCGTCATCTATACGGTATGGGCGAATAGCGTCAACTTGCTCGATGCCTTCATTTGGGGGATCGTCGGGATTCTTGCACAAGTGCTTGCGTTTTGGACGTTCGAGTACGTACTCACGCCTGGTGTGAACTTAGAAAAAGAAGTCGAGAACGGCAACCTCGCCGTTGGCATCAGTCTCTTCTCGGCCTCGCTCGTCGTCGGCATCATCGTCGCCGCAAGCTTGACGTACTAACAAACAGCCCATGCACTCAATCGAGGCATGGGCTGTTTGTTCGGGAGGAGAAGAAACATGTCAAAACGTGGACTCTTACTATTGCTGACGGGTCTGCTCATCGTCATCGCGATTTCGGTCACGGCCGGCGTCGGGTATTATCAGGACGAGCAACGAAAACAACCTTTGGCACAGGCGCAACAAAAACTGCATGAGCACATGACCGCTCAAGGCTGGTACACATACATACAAGGCAGCACCGTCGTCTTATTTACGAATGAAGCCGAGACGATTCTCGGTCTCGGTATCATGAATTCAGATGGAGGCTTCAGCACATCGACACGGGACACGATTGAAGAAAAACCGTTCGACTCGATTCACTTTGGCAATACGACTGATGAATGCATCGGGATTCGCTTCAACGAAAAACCGAAAGATGTGGTTTACGTGCGACTGAGCGGTTCGGATTGGAGCGAGACATACACCGTGAACGACCCTCGAGACGAAGGGTACGTCATGTCTTACTTGATCACGCTCGATGAATCACAACGAGGAAGATTCAAGACACTCGAGACGCTTGACGGCGACAGAAATGTGATGCACGTTGAAGAATTATAACACCGCAAACCGATGACCGGTCTGCGGTGTTGTGGCGACTGCTCTCGCGGTCGTCTTTTCTTATGCGTTGGCGAGGACGACTGATGGCCCGAAGAACTCGTAACGGGCTTGTGGAATCGTCTGGACGACCGTCTCCATCATCGCCGTCGGGCCACACGTGTAGACGTCGTGCCCGTCGACATCGAGCGCCTCAAGTTGTGTCGCGCTCAGACAGCCTGATACGTCGTCGACGTGTGTGATGAGCTGGAGTCCGTCGTTCACGAGTTCGTCGAGTTCTTCACCGAGCGGACGAAGGTTCGTGCTGCGCACCGCATGCAATAGTGTGACCGAACGGCCTTCACCGAGCGCGGTCTTCGCCATGTTGAAGAGCGGCGTGATGCCGATGCCGCCGGCGATGAGGGTGAGCGGACGGTCCGATGTTTCGAGCACGAAATCACCGGCTGGGGCGCTCACCGGGATCTCGGTGCCGACCGTCTGTGCGTGGAGCCAATTCGAGACGAGTCCTTCCGCTTTCGGTGCGATCCAGTAGCCGTCTTCTGTCGTCTCGACGACGCTGTATTGACGGTGATGCAAGATGGCCTCACCTTGGATGCGGGCTTGGACTGAGAGGTATTGACCCGAGATGGCCGTCCCGATGACGCCATCGTTCGCGACAAGGCGGAATCGTTTCACTTCCGGCGTATCCTCAATCACTTCGGCGATCGTGAACGGCTTGAAACCGAGCCAAGGCGCATCGTCGTACATCTGTTTCTCGAGCGAGATGAAGACATCGGCGATGACGCCGTACGCTTTCCCCCATGCATCGATGATGTCCGGCGTGGCGGCTTCTCCGAGTACGTCTTGAATCGCGCCGAGTAAGTTCTCACCGACGATCGGATAATGTTCTGGACGAATGTTCAAACTCTTATGTTTATGAAGCGCCGGTTGGATGGCCGGAAGGATTGCTTCGAGCCGATCGATATGGACGGCGGCCGCATAGACCGCGTTCGCGAGCGCCTCTGGCTGACGGCCGCGTTGTTGGTTCGTATGGTTGAAGAAGTGACGGACTTCTGGGTTATTTTCGAACATCCGCTTATAAAAGTGACTCGTGATGGCGACCCCGTGGTCTTTCAAGACAGGTGCGGTCGCTTTGACGATTTCGATGGTCTGTTGGTCTAACATCTATGTTTCCCCCTTTTCAAATGTACACGTTCATTATGTGAGAGAAATCACTTTAAAAGCAATATATTAAATACTAGTTTTAATCAAGTTCAAATTTCTGACTTGAATCCGCCACGCTTTCTTCACACCTTTCATCATCGCGCTTTCGCGAGATGTCTTGTACAATGAACGAACGAAGAGGTGATTTCATGCGGCTCACGCAATCGTGCGATTACGCACTCCGAACATTGATGTATAGTGCCACGTTCTCCCATCGTCTCGTGACGATTCAAGAAGTGGCGGACCAGTACCAGATTTCAAAAAACCACGTCATGAAAGTCGTCTACGAACTCGGTAAGCATGGGTATCTCGAGTCGGTGCGCGGGCGCGGTGGTGGTTTCCGATTAGCCCGTCCGATGAAAGACATCAACGTCGGCGACGTCGTTCGGACGATGGAACCGTTCGATCTCGTCGAGTGTTTCGGCGAAGGCCGCTGTGTCATCGCCCCTGCCTGCGACCTCCGGAGCGTGTTGAACGAGGCGATGCTTGCGTTCCTCCATGTGCTCGACCGTTACACGATTGCCGATCTCGTTGCGAATCGGACGAACGAACTGGCCCTACTTTTAGGCGCACAAAAGCCGACGGACTAAACGAGTCTGTCGGCTTTTGAATTAGAGTGGTTTTAACTTCGCTTCGATTTCATCCCGGCGCGGTTCAAGGAATGGCGGTAGCGCCAAGCGCTCCCCGAGCGTCTCGACGGACTCATCGGTCGCAAATCCCGGTCCATCGGTCGCGAGTTCGACTAAAATGCCGCTCGGCTCACGGAAATAAATCGACTTGAAATAATAGCGGTCAATCAGTCCGGAATGGCTGATACCAAACTCGTTTAACCGCTCGACCCATTGCTCCATTTCCAAGTCGTCCTCGACACGAACGGCGACGTGATGGACGCTTCCCCGGCCCGGCCGCTCCGACGGGACATCGGGACGGTCGACGAGGTGAATCTCCGTCGCCACGCCCCCCTCTCCTGTCTCGAACACACGAACCGTTTGCTCATTCCGCTCAAATTCAGAGGCGAAACGATAGCCGAGCACGTCCGTCAATACGCGTCCCGTCTTCTCGATGCGTCGCACCGTCCATTCACTGAAACCGAGACCGAAGATAGCGACGTCGACGGGGACCGGACCGTTTGACCACGGTGTCCCCGAGCCACCTTCGACGAGGCAGAGCCGTTGCCCTTCCCCGTCTTCGAAATAAAGCGTCGGTCGGCCAAGCACCTCTTCTATCGGATCATGAAGCACACCGAAATGAGCAAACCGCTCCAGCCAATAGGTCAATGCTCCCGCTGGCACTCGAAGCGCCGTCCGTGAGATGCTGCTGCTTCCTCGATACGTCTGCCCGAGAAACGGCAGTTCGAAGAACGTCAAATCGGTCCCCGGCGTCCCCGTTTCATCTGCATAGAATAAGTGATACATCGACGGATCATCTTGGTTGACCGTCTTTTTGACGAGTCGCATCCCGAGCACTTCTGTATAGAATCGTAAGTTTTTCTTTGCGTCCCCCGTCATCGCCGAGACGTGGTGTTGCCCTAAAATCGCCTTCATTCGCTTCTCCCCTTTCACGTTTGATTCTATTGTACCACCACCAAATAAGTAAAGCTCACTTTACATAAAGTAAAGTTTGTTTTACACTGTTGTTAGAAACAGGAAATGAGGTGGCGCCATGCCGTTGATTAATCGCGTCAAAGAGTTGCGGGCCCGGCATCACTTGACCCAAGGTGATCTCGCGGCCAAAGTCGGTGTGACGAGACAGACAATCATCTCGCTCGAAAAAGGGAGTTACACGCCGTCGCTTCTGTTGGCGATGCAAATCGCCCGCGTGTTCGAGGAACCGGTCGAGACTATTTTTACTATCAAGGAGGAAACAGAATGAAACGTGTCATCATCCAATCCATGTCGAGCATCGTCTTGTATATCCTCATGGCGTTCACCGTTGCGTCATTCGCCTCGACAGTCACACATTCGTTGGCTGCCATTGAAACCGGCGCGTTCGAGTTGGAGTTCAATCTCTTGCCGTTCTTCTTGTTGATCGTCTTCTTTATCGTCTGGACGATCTATTCGTTCCGCACACGTCCGAATCAACAGATGAGCTTCGGCCAATGGTCGATCCGCATGACCGAATTCAGTGAAGTCGATGAACGCGAGGCGTTGATCACGGCGAAAGCGACGAAAGCGGCGTACGTCTCGTTCAGCATCTCCGTCCCGCTCTCCATGCTGACATTTTTCTTTTATCCGCTGTTTCAGGCGGCCTGGCCGACGTATCCGGTCTTTGCGCTCCTCTCCACGATTGTCATTGCGAACCTCGTCTACATGACGACGTGGATTCGCGCCTATACCCGTTAAGGAATTCACAACGAATTCCTTTTTTTGTGTCGATTTTTCGTCGACTCGGACGTCACGATTGCCAAGATCGTCTCGTTGTGCTTATATATAACTAAATGGTTATATAAAGTGTCAAAGGAGTCCTGTCCTGTGAAAACCGTCGATTTGACGACCGGCAACGTGCAGCGCGTCATCGTAGCGCTCGCCCTCCCGCTCGTCGGCAGCTCGCTCTTACAGTTCACGTACAGTCTCGTCGATATGTTTTGGGTCGGCGCGCTCGGAAGCGACGCCGTCGCCAGTATCGGCGCGGCCAGTTTTTATATTATGCTCGCCCAGGCAATCCAGTCATTGATTGTCGTCGGGGCCGGCATCAAAGTGTCACAAGCCGTCGGCAAACGCAACGATGAATTGATTCAACGCTATGTTCGGAGCGGCAGACGGTTGAACTTCGGGCTCGGGCTTTTGTCTGCCCTCCTGCTCGTCTCACTCGGACCGACGCTGATTGGCTTTTTGAACATGAACGCGCCAACCGTCGAACATCTTGCCTATCAGTATTTGCTCGTCAGTGCACCGATGCTCCTGTTCTCGTTCTTCAATTTGCTGTTCGCCCGTCTGTTCAGCGCCTATGGAAACACGACGACGGCGATGCGGATCAACGCGACGGGCGTCATCCTCAACATGATGCTGTCACCGCTCTTCATCTATCCGCTCGGCCTTGGCGTACTCGGGGCCGGTCTCGCGACGCTCGCCGCGAACGCCGTCATGTTCGGCTTCTTTTGGCATCGGTCCCGGGCCTTGTTCGATTGGGAAGAGACCGTGCGACCGGTCCGCGCCGACTACACCGAGATTTTTCGTCTCGGGTTTCCGATGGCGACGCAACGCGTCCTCTTTACTGTCATCAGCATCTTTCTCGCCCGTATGATCGGTTCATACGGGACCGAGGCCATCGCGGCCCAGCGCATCGGCCTCCAAATCGAGGCGATCGCCTATATGATGATCGGCGGACTGAACGGCGCCATCGCGAGTTACACAGGCCAAAACCTTGGTGCCCGGAAAATTGACCGGGTGCACGAAGGATACCGGGTGACGACGCGAATCGGTATGCTCTACACCGGGCTGATCACACTCGTCTTCCTCGTCTTCCCGGACGCCCTTATCAGATTATTCGTCGATGATCCGACAACGATTGACATCGGTGCGAGCTATTTACGCATCATCGGTGTATCACTCATCTTCGCGTCGCTCGAGATGATCGGCAACGGCTACTTCTCCGGACTCGGATTACCGAAAATCCCGGCGACCATTTCCATCGTCTTTACTGTCGCCCGCATCCCGCTCGCCATCCTGCTCGAGCCGGTTCTCGGTCTCGATGCCATCTGGTGGAGCATCGCCATCTCGAGCATCGTCAAAGGACTCGTCTCCGCATTGTACGTCCGACTAACAAAAAAGGAAGTGACTTCCCTTGCAGAAGCGATTTAGTCAGTTATCAAAACAATTGCTCACGAGCGGCCGGTTCGCCATCGAGCGTGAGATGCTCCGCGTGACACCTGAAGGGACGCTCGCCGTCACGAAACACCCAGACAGTCTCGGTGATAAGGCGACGCACCCCTATATCACGACCGACTTCTCGGAAAGTCAAATCGAGCTGATCACGCCGACGTTCCCGACCGTCGAAGGGGCACACGACTTCCTACAGACGCTGTACGATATCACGGCGCTGCATATCGATGACGAGCGCCTCTGGCCGCAGTCGATGCCGTGCGCGCTTCCGGACGGCGGGATCATCCCGCTCGCCGATTTTGGCAGTTCTGGCGTTGAGGCCGGCCGCTACCGGGAGCATCTGCTCCAAAAATACGGGGCGAAAAAACAGCTCATCTCGGGTATCCATTTTAACTTCTCGTTCGCAGACGAGTTGGTTGCGGCTTTATATGAAGGGTCGCCCGAACAATATGATCGCTTCAAAGATGAACTCTACTTGAAGCTCGTCCGCAACTATTTGCGGATGCGTTGGCTCATCGTCTACCTGTTCGGTGCGACGCCTGCCGTCCATACGAGCTATGAAGAACGTTGCGTCAGCCAGATGCAGGCATTGAACGAGGACGTGTATTCGAATTCGACGGCCCTGTCTTACCGAAATAGCGACTGCGGCTACACGAACGTCGAACCGCTCTACTCGGACTATTCGACGCTCGCCGCATATACCGACAGCGTCCGCCGCTTCATCGCGAAAGGCGACATCGAGAGTCCAAACGAGCTATACTCGCCGATTCGTTTGAAGACGTCCCGGGGCGGTAACGACTTGGAACGACTTGAAACGAACGGCATCGACTATATCGAGATTCGAAACATCGATTTGAACCCGTTCGAGAAGACGGGCATCGCCCTCGACGACTTGAAGTTCCTGCACATCTTCCTGCTCTACTTGGCGTTAAAAGACGAGACAGACTCCGCAAACTGGCAGGCCGAGGCGTTCCATAACCAACAGCTTGTCGCCAAAGAAGGGCTATCCCCGACGCTCACGTTGCACCGGGATGGCGATTCGATCGCCTTACACACGTATGCGAACGAACTGTTAGATGACATCGAAGCGTTCAACACTCGCTACGCCCTCGGGTTCGCGGACGTCTTCGGCTCCGTCCGCGAACGAATCGACCATGTGGACGCGACGTATTCGGCCCGGTTGACGAAAGTGATGACAACCGAAGGCTACACGGCCTGGTCGCTCCGGCAAGCCGAACTGTTCTATCGAGACGCATACGCCAACCGGTTCCGAATGCACGGCTACTCGGACATGGAGCTGTCGACGCAGATTTTGATGAAGGCGGCCTTGAAACGTGGCTACACCATTGATGTCATCGACCGAGACGACCAGTTCATCCGGATTCGCCACGGCAACCGGACCGAATATGTGAAACAGGCGACGAAGACGTCAAAAGACAACTACGTGTCGGTGCTCATGATGGAAAACAAGACGGTGACGAAACACGTCCTCGCCGAGCATGGCATCCGCGTCCCTGAAGGAGTCGAACTCCGAAGTGAAACCGATTTACGAGACGCTTGGCATGCGTTCTCAAACGAGCCGGTCGTTTTGAAACCGAAGTCGACGAACTTCGGGATTGGCATCCACATTTTCAAGGACGGGACGACGCTCGACGAGGCGCTCGCGGCGTTCCATCACGCTCGTACGTTTGATGACGTCGTTCTGCTCGAGACGTTCCTGCCCGGAAAAGAGTATCGTTTCCTCGTCATCGGCGACGAGGTCGCCGGCATCTTGCACCGCGTCCCGGCGAACGTGACCGGAGACGGCGTCTCGACAATCCGTGAGCTCGTCGCCCAAAAAAACGAAGACCCGCTCCGCGGAAAAGGATACAAGACCCCGCTCGAAAAAATCGAGATCGATGACATCGTCGTGGCGTTCCTGCGCCCTCAACGCAAGACACCGGACAGTGTACTCGCGGATGGTGAGCGCGTCTTCCTTCGCGAGAACTCGAACATCAGCACCGGCGGCGACAGCGTCGACTATACCGACCACATCGCCGATTCGTATAAACAGATCGCCGTCGCGGCCGCGAAGGCGGTCGGTGCGACGATTTGCGGTGTCGACATGATGATTCCGTCGCTCGAGCGTGAAGGTGACTACGGTATCATCGAGCTGAACTTCAATCCGGCCATTCATATCCACTCGTTCCCATACGAAGGGAAAGAACGCCCTATCGGTGAGACGGTGCTCGATTTGTTGTTTGACTGAACAAGTTGTACTTCTCCAAAAAGCGGGAATAAGGACTACGTTGAGGTCAAGACGCTTTCTCATGAAAGGGGACGTTTAAATGGGGGCTGTCAAATCGCACGTGGAAGGCAACACACTCGTCGTCGAACGTAGCTTTCGGGCATCGCGCGAGCTCGTGTTCGAAGCCTTCTCGAGCCCAACCCATCTCGAATCTTGGTGGGGACCGGCCGGATGGAAGACCGAGGTTCGCACGTTCGCGTTCGAACCGAGCGGGACGTGGCATTACAAGATGACATGTGTCGACAAAAATCAAGGCGACTATTATGGGATGGAGTCATGGGGGAAGTCGACGTTCGTCGAGATTAAACCACATCGAAAAATTGTCTATACGGACGCCTTCTCGGATGCGGACGGGAACATCAATTCAGACTTTCCTGTCATGACAATCACGAACGAGTTTTTAGACATCCCGAACGGCACACTGCTCGTCAGCCGCTCCGAGTTCTCGGACGTCGAATCGCTTGAAAAGGTCGTCGAAATGGGCGCCGTCGAAGGCTTCGCCTCGCAGCTCGAACGCCTCGACGCCATCGTATCCAGATAGCAGCAAGCACCGCTCCTCGACTGAGGTGCGGTGCTTTTTCTAATTCCTCATCGCTCTAATTGTTCGAATAGTCGATTGAGTTGAGGTGCATCAATCGCCTCAACCGCATCCCCGACACTGATCTCGGTCGAACAATAGCCGTCATGCGGAACAAGATAACCTGCGATGCCAATCCCAGTCGCGTCTTGAACAGCTTGAATCCGGGCCGAGACTTCCGCCACGTCCCCCTCAACATGAAGGTGGAACATATTCGTCACCGGGACGTCCGGTGTCGTCCATACCCCATCGAGCGCATTGAAACGGCGCGCGAGTTCTTTCGCCTGTTCATAATAGCTCGCCATCCGGTCTTTCCGCAGTTCATAGTAATAGTCGGCCGGGATAATGTACGGATACAGTCCAATCAAATCCCCGCCATAGCGACGTTTCCAGACTCTCGCCTCGGCGCAGAACGGTTTCGGTCCGGCCAAGATGGCTCCGGCAATCCCGCCGATGCCTTTATAGAATGAGACGTAGACGCTGTCGAACAGTGCACATACTTCTGCTGCCGTCTTCTCGTAATACGGGAGCGTCTCGAATAGACGTGCCCCGTCGAGATGCAGACGAATCCCCCGCTCCCGGCACAAGTGACTGATCGCCTCCAGTTCATCGAACGGTGGCAAATAGCCCCCGAGCTCCCTTTGCGGCAACTCAATCAACAGGCAGGCGATATCCAGAATGGCTTGCACTTCCTCGAGCGTCATCATCCGCTTGTCGTCCCCAATTAAGATCGGCTCGAGGTGATGCAGTTCCTTCAAGCCATCCTGTTCGTGAATCTCCAAGTGACAGAGCGGATGATAGGCGACGCGTCGGTTCTCCGTCTCGTCCGCCCAAATGCGTAACGCAATCTGTTGCGCCATCGTGCCGCTCGGGAAGAAGATGGCGTTTTCCATGCCGAGTTCCTGTGCCAGTTTCTGCTCGAACCGCTCGATGACTTCGCCCGTCCCGTAATGGTCGCTCGCCTGATTCGGGTCGACGTCGGCGAACGCCTGCTGCAAGACGCCGACGTTCCGTCTGCCATGACCGCTCAGTTGATGCGACGTCTGTTGATACGATGTCCGTAAATCCATGTCATCCCCTCCAAAAATGGCCCCCTATCCATAGATAGGAGGCACCATCATTATTCGCGTACCCGGACGATCAATTTCCCGCGTACTTTTCGTGTTTGCAATTGTTCCAAACCATCTTTCAACCGATCGAACGGCAAAACGTCCGTGACGAGGTCGTTCAATTCACCGGCCTCGAGTAATTTCATCAATTCCTCAGCCATATACGCCAAGTTGCGAATGGCGCGCTCATCCTCACTCGCATGGGCCGCACCAAGGGCGACCTCATGGATGGACGGCGAGAGCGTAAAGCCTTTCACGTTCGACGTATCCGGCGGACCGGCGATGTAGGCGAGCTGTCCGCTGAAGGCGAGCCGGTCGAGATCGGCTGTCGCGACGTCACGTCCGACCGTATTCAAGATGAGGTCGACGCCGCGGCCGTCCGTCTCTTCCATAACCCGCGCCGTCACGTCTTCCGTGTTATAGTCGATGGCGACATCGGCACCGAGTTCTTTCACCCAGTCAAAGTTGTCAGGCGACGCCGTCGTGAACACCTTAAGCCCAAGTTTCTTCGCAAGTTGGATCGCATAGCCGCCGACCCCACCCGCCCCGGCGTGAATGAGAATCGTCTCTTTGTCGCGCGTGTTCAACTTCTGCATGACCGCCTCATACGCCGTCATACCGGCACAAAGGATGGCCGCAGCGGCCTCATCGCTCACGTCAGGCGGGACGACGGCACAGGCACGCGCATCGACGACCGCATACTCGGCGAAGCCACCGTTCTTCCCGAGGCTCGTATGGACGGCGACACGTGACCCGGTGATGATGTTGGCGATACTCGAGCCGACTTCGACGACTTCCCCGACGAGGTCGACCCCGAGAATGTGCGGGTACGACCAGTTCGGGTTGCCGTTCGTGCCAACTTTATAGTCGACCGGGTTCAACGCGACCGCCTCGACTTTGATGAGCAGTTCACCCGCTTTCGGTGTCGGCCGCTCCGTCTCCCCGAGATATAGATGTTCGAGTCCTGGTTGATCGAGTAACCATGCCTTCATTTCAATACGCTCCTTCCGAATACGTCAATTCATACGAGTGCGAGTAAATCTCGACGAGGTTGCCGAACGGGTCTTCACAATACACCATCCGGTACGGTTTATCGCCCGGGTAATACTCCCGAATCGGCATGCGTTGTTTTCCGCCGTGGGCGACGATTTTCTCAACGAGTCCCTCGATGTCTGGGTCTTGGACGCAGTAGTGGAAAATGCCCGTCTTCCAAAACTCGAAATTGTCCTCCGGCGACTCATTGTTCGGGAACTCGAACAACTCAATCCCGATTTTGTCACCGGTCGACATATGGGCGATTCGGAAGCTACCCCAGCCCGGTCCGAACACGTCCGTGCACATGACACCAATCGGCGAGTCGTCCTCGACGACGTCTGACGGTTGCATGATCGTGTACCAGCCCATCACGTCCTCATAAAATTTCACTGCCTCCGCCACACTCGGCACCGATAGGCCGATATGTGAGAATGTACGTGGATATGTCACTGTCATCCGCTCCTTTTTGTTTGCTCAATTTGATCGATAACGATACGATACCTTCATCGAAGCAAGAAAAATAGTACGCACATTGAAGTAACTACCCGAAAGCGAGGCAAACTGAACATGACGACCCCGTTCCCCGTCAACAAGGCGCTCTGCTCGTGGGGCGAGACACGAGACGAATAAACCCTCGCCGAACCCGGCGAGGGTCTTGTCATGCTGCGAATAGACTGATGAGGTTTCCGTCCGGGTCGACGACGATGGCATAGCGTTGCCCCCAAAACGCATCCCACGGTTCCCGATGCGAGGCATAACCATGCTCGACGATTGCCTTATAGCGCGCATCTAGCTCATCTCGACTGTCGCATAAGAAGGCGAGTTCGACCCGGTGCCCCGTCGCCTGCTTCCATTCCCCATATACCGATTCGGCCACTTCGACCGTGTCGAAGGCGAGCCGGACACCGCCGTCATCGACCTCGACGTGCGCTTCCCCATCTATCGCTTCCGGGATCGTTAAGCCGAGCAAACGATAGAAGTCGAGCGCCCGTTTCATATCTTCGACGACGATGCCGACCATGTCTAATTTGATTCCCATGTGGTCACCCCATTCTTTAAGTTGGTGGTACTATAATGAGTGTAGCACTCCATTCTGACCTTGAATCGAGGAAATTCACATGACGTATCAATTTTCTACCCTGACCCAGCCACAAGCTGAAACGATTGCCTTTACGTGGCATTATGAAGGCGATTATGCCTTCTACAACATGGAAGCGGACGAAGCCGATTTGGCCGAATTTTTAGACGCCGAACAGCGCGGACCGTCTGTGTTCGCCATCACGTCCGACACCGAACTAATCGGTTTCGTGAGCGTCGCGAGAACGGATGATGAAACGCTTGATATCGGCCTCGGTATGCGTCCGGACTTGACCGGACGCGGGGGTGGACGCGCGTTCCTTTCGTCGATTCTCGACTTCATCGAGGTGACGTACGTGCCGCGTCGCATCACGCTCGCCGTCGCCGCCTTCAACGAGCGGGCCATCCGGCTGTATGAGACAGGTGGTTTCAAACAGACCGGTTCGTTTCAACAACCGACGAACGGGAGCGTGTATGAATTCGTCCGCATGGAACGCAAAGAAAGTCCTCAGAACGTTTGATTCTGAGGACTTTTCCTATGCGAACTGTTTCTTTTGGATATATGACAAGCCGAGCGCCGCAATCAAGATGGCCCCTTTGACGATGTCTTGGGCATAGTACGGCACATCCCACATCGTCAGCCCGTTCAACAAGATGCCAATCAAGACGGCACCGATTAACGTGCCGACGACGTTCGGGCGTCCCGTACCGAAGACGGCGTAGCCGATGTAGGCGGCCGCGACCGCGTCCATGAGGAGCGGTGCGCCGGCCGACACTTGGCCCGTGCCGATCCGTGACGCCAAGATGATGCCGCCGATGGCTGCGAATAGCCCACTCAACACGTAAGCGTACAGCTTGATTCGATTGACGGCGATACCCGAACGACGGGCCGCCTCGACGTTCGAGCCGACGTAATAGAACTCGCGCCCCGTCTTCGAATACGTCAAGAACAGATGGGCCCCGGCGAAGAAGAGGATCATCAAGATGGCGACGAACGGGACCGGACCGATTGAACCTTGGCCGATGAAGAGGAACGATGGGATGAACCGCCCCGGCGCCGTTCCTCCATCAATCGGCATGTTGTCATAAATCGAGAACCCTTTCGTGTACGTCAATTGGACCCCGTTGATGACGTACATGATGGCAAGCGTCGCGAGCAAGTCCGGCAACCGGAATTTGATTGTCACGAGCGCGTTCAACAGCCCGACGAGAACGCCGAGAATAATTGGGACGAGCAAGGCGACGAGTAGCTCTTGACTATGTAACACGAGGCTTGACGCCGCCCCGATCGTCGCGAGACTCGCCGTCGAACCGACCGATAAGTCGAACCCGCCGACGATGAGCGAGAACGTCACCCCGAGGGCGAGCAGCGAGACGATTGAGACGGATTTGATGATGTCGCTGAAGTTGGCGTACGTGAGGAACTGGTCGTTCGTCACGCCGAAGACCGCAATCAATGCGAGAATCGCGAACAGCGTTCCGTATTGACCGATTCCCGTGAATCGCTTCGCTTTCGGTTTGAGTACGAGTTGGGCCATGTCATGCCCCTCCTTTCTGTTGCCAACGGCCGCGGTCGAGCCAGAGCGTCCGGTTGGCGACGAGTTCGAGTTCATGCGCTTCACTCGACGTGAAGATGACCGTCTTGCCTTGTTTGGCCAGTCGTGTCACGAGTTCATAAATGTCCCGTTTCGCCGTCACGTCGACGCCTTTCGTCGGCTCGTCGAGTAAATACACGTCCCGGTCTTCAAACAACCACTTGCTGAGGACGACTTTTTGTTGATTGCCACCGCTCAACTCACGCACCGGCTGTCGAACATCGGCATATTTGACACGAAGCGAGGACAAGACGCGTTGTAACACGCTCGTCTCGCCTTCCACGACTAACGCGTTTCGTTCAATCGAGTCGTCGAGAAAGAGTCCTTGCTTGCGCCGTTCTTCCGGGACGAAGGCGAACCCCGCGCGGACCCCTTGTCGCGGGGTGTGGATCGTCGTCACGTTCCCGTTGAGCTCGATGTGTTGCTTCGCGTCTGACAAACCGAACAACGCCTCGACGAGCTCCGTCTTGCCGCTCCCCGTCACGCCGCCGATGCCGACGACCTCGCCTTTGTAGGCGGTGAACGATAACTCGGTCCCAAACGCGGGTAACGTGAGCGTCGCCTTCAGTTGGACCTCGTTCGTCGGTGTCGCTTTTTCCAACTCATCTACAAGTGCCGTCCCGCTCAATAGCGTATGGACGTCTTCGGTCGACAACGGTTGGAACGGCCCTTCATAGACGAGCCGCCCGTCCCGGAGAAACGTCGTCGTCGTCGTGACACGTGTCAGTTCTTCGGAGCGGTGTGTGATGAGGAGGATGCCGACGCCGTCTTCGGCGAGTGTCTGCAGTAGCGAAAGCAGTGCCGCCGCATCGTCCGTCGACAAGGCGGCCGTCGGTTCGTCGAGCAAGAGGTACGTCGCCTCGCTCGCAAGCGCCCGGGCGATTAAGATGCGTTGTTTGACGCTGAGCGGATAATGCCCACTCGGTTTCGTCACATCGATCGCGAGACCGACACGCTTCAAATACGCCGTAGCCCGTCGCTTCAATTCACGCGGTTGAATCCGTTCGACCGTCTGCCACGGCACGACGTTCTCATAGACCGGTAAGTCGAGATAAAGCGCATCATCAACTTCTTGCGACACGGTGATGACACCACGTCGAATCGCTTCGGCCGGCGTGAGCACGACGGTCTCGTCGTCAAGCGAGATGGACCCGGACGTCGGTGTCGTCGTGCCGTTCAATAGCTTGATTAACGTGCTCTTCCCGGCCCCATTCAAGCCGAGAAGGCCATGAATCTCGCCGCGACGCAGCCCGAACGTGACGTCATCGAGCACCGTCACGTCCCCGTATTGTTTGGTGACGCGTTCAAGCCGAATCATCATTTCATCCAGTCCGACCAAGCCGCGTCCGACGCGCCCCAATTCGGTACGTATTGACCGAGATCATCCATCGTCACTTTCTCGTCCGGTAAGACGTCACGGTCGACTAAGTACGGGTCAATCGAATGGATGGACGGCGTCTCTTCACCAGCTAATTTTTGGTAAGCATATCGGACTTGGACACGACCAATCTCGGCCGGGTCGGTCGCTGCCGTCACTTTCCACGGGCTTCCCTCTTCTTGCATGAGCTGAAGGTCCTCATCGCTCAAATCGATGCCGTAGACGGCAATCTCATCGCGCCCGGCTTGTTTGATGGCACGGCTCGCACCTTTGGCGAATTCGTCCCACATCGCGAACACGGCGTCAATCTCGCCTTCCGGGTACTTCTTCAAGATCGCTTCCATCTGGCTCTGTGTGTCGAGCGCGGTGTTGTTCGTCGCCGAACCGAACTTGGCCACTTCCTCGATCCCTGGATAACGCTTCAAGAACGCATCGTAAATCGTATGGCGACGTTCCATCGGCGTGAAACCGCCGACCCAAATCGTGACAATCTTCCCTTCCCCGTCCAAATCCTCCGCGAGCGCCTTGAGCGAACGCCACGCGAGCGAATAGTCGTCTTGGTCGATGACCGTGACGCCTTCGTTCGTCAAATCGTTGTCGAACGCCACGACTTTGATGCCTTTGTCGAGCGCGCGTTGGACGGGTTCTTTCAACGCGTCGGCGCGCCCGTGATCAATCAAGATGACATCGACACCTTGCGTCGTCGCCGTGTCGACATAACTCGCCATCTTCGACAAATCATTGTCGGCGTTATACACTTTCACGTTGCCGCCGAACGATTCGACTTGTTCGGTCACACCGTTTATGTACTGCGACGAGAACGTCCCGATCGACATTTGCATGATCAGGGCGACGTCGATGTCTTTCGGCAATGTCCCGTTCGAAGCCGACACCGGTTTCGTTTCCGGTGTCTTCTCGGTCGGTTTCGGCGTGGCTGCTTGTTCGTTCGTGCAACCGACGAGCGCCAAGACGAACGTGAATAGTAAAATCAATAGTTTCTTAGACATGAATCGTTCCCCCTACATGATGTGTGATAGCCGTCTCGTTCGCCTCGAACACGCCCGCCTCGGTGATGAGTCCCGTGATGAGCTCGGGCGGTGTGACGTCGAACGCCGGATTGAAGACCGTGATGCCGACAGGTGCCGTCGGCTGGCCACCGATGTGTGTCACTTCTTTCGCGTCCCGCTCCTCAATCTCAATCGCATCGTCTGCCGTCAAATCGAACGTCGAATGCGGTGCTGCGACATAGAACGGGATGCCGTAATGGTTGGCGAGCACGGCGAGTTGAAGCGTCCCAATCTTGTTGGCGACGTGTCCCGTCCGTGTGATGCGGTCGGCTCCGACGATGATCGCGTCGACGCCTTTCGCTTGAATCGTCCACGCGGCCATATTATCGGTGATAAGCGTGACGTCGATGTCCGCTTGGTCGAGTTCCCAAACGGTGAGGCGTGCCCCTTGCAGAAGTGGACGGGTCTCACAGGCGAAGACGTTGAACGTGACACCGCGCTCTTTCCCAACATAAAACGGTGCGAGTGCCGTCCCGTAACGCGACGTCGCGATAGCGCCGGCGTTACAAATCGTCAAGACGTTCCCGCCTGAAGGCAACACGGTCAGTGTGTGCTCTCCGATGGACCGATACGTGTCGACGTCACGTTCATAGAGGGCGACCGCGCGCCGTTTTATTTCCCCGGCAATCTGTTCGAAATCGTCCCCGCTGTTCAATTCGAGAAGCGACTCGATCACGTTTTGTAAATTGACCGCCGTCGGCCGTGTCGCGATCAAACGGCGTCCGACAATCTCGAGACGACGCGTGAAATCTGGGTCGTCGACGAGACGCTCTGCCTCTTTCGCCAGGACGAACGCCCCGAAATACGCGATCGCCGGTGCGCCTCGGACTTGGAGCGTCTCAATCGCGTGCTCCGCTTCTTCAAGCGTCTCGATCGTCACGTAACGTGCCTCATGCGGAAGGAGCGTCTGGTCTAAGAGAATCAACTCATTGGTCGAGACGTCAAAGCGAATGTTTTGCACCGTCATACGCGTACCCCCGATAACAAGGTGACGAGGCCGTCAATCGAGTCGACTTCGTGACGTTCTTTAATGAGCGCCGTACCGAGCGCGAGCGCATCGCGTTTCCGCTCGAGACGTGTCGTTTCGGGTAACGTCTCAAGGTCTGCGACGCCGGCGAGGCCGATGGCGCGGCGGATGAGTTCGCAACCGGCATAGCCGACCGTGTCGGCGAAAATCGTTTGTAACAAGTCGTCGACATATCCTTCCGTGTCGAACGGCTCGACGGCGTTCGTGAAGTTGTGGCGGAACGTCTTCTCAAACGTCTCCCACACCGTGAGGACGTCCGTGAACCGTTCGAATCGCTTGAGCGGATCGTGGAACGTGGCGAGCGTCAAATGCGCGATAATCTGTCCGACGTCGAAGCCGAACGGTCCGTAGAATGCGAACTCCGGATCGATGATTTTCGTCTCCTGCGTCGTCGCAAAGATGCTTCCTGTATGTAAGTCGCCATGAAGCAAGGCGTCATGTTTCGTGACGAATCCGACTTTCAGTTTCGCCACCTCGACTTTGAGCGCCTTGTCATGCCAGAGGCGTTCGACGTCAGGACGCAGCGCCGCCTCGATATTGTTCGACTCGGCGTCTTTATACGGATCGGTGAAAATGAGCTTTTCCGTGATGTCGCACAGCTCCGGGTTGTAATACTCCCGTTCCTTCCGCTTCTTCTCGATTGGACCGGCCGCGTAGTCGGACGTGGCGAACAACGTCTCGCCTAAAAATTCACCGACGTGACGGGCCAGTTCAGGATACGTCTTCCCTTCGAGGTAACCGGTGCGGACGATTTCATAATCGGACAAGTCCTCTAAAATCGTGTACGCGAGCGTCCGGTCGCTCCCGAGCACGTTCGGCACGAAACGTGGCACGACTTCTGCGAACTGACGCAACGCGAGCTGCTCGATCCAGGCCCGTTCAAGCGTGAGCGGCCAACTTTCCCCGACGACTTTCGCATACGGGAGCGCTTGTTTGACGATAAGACGCTGTTCGCCTTGACGGATGCGGAAGACGAGGTTCAAGTTTCCGTCCCCAATCTCATCGCATTGGGCGATCCCTCCTTCTTCAATCAGTCCGAGTGCCCGGACGTGGTCGACGACCGTCTGTTCAGTAAATGGTTGATATGCCATGTCTATTTCCCCTTTCGATGATTTCCACAAAAAAAGCCCCTTTCTCCGCGAGAAAGAGGCACAGCCAGATTGGTTGTTCCTCTCATCTTTCAGACATTCGTCTGGTGGATGTAGCACCGTGCCGTACTGGTCGGTTGCTGCGGCGTCATCGGGCCAATTCCCTCTGCCAACTCGCGATAAGAGTGTGTTATTCGATTTGTGTGACTATGAGCTGAATATTACGGAGTCGACGCCCTGGTTGTCAACGCTGTTTTTTTGAGCATCGAGTCACTTTTTGTTTGCATATATGGAAACAAATTTCTAAAATAAAAAATTTTCAAAAAAGGAATTGACGCTGTGACGATTCTGTGCAAAAATTCAATTAAATTTCACAACTTCAAATCATATTCTTATCAAGAGCAGACGGAGGGACAAGCCCGATGATGTCGCAGCAACCGACCCGATTGGGCACGGTGCTAATTCTTGCAGCAGACGCTGAGAGATAAGAGTTCATTTTTTATGATGACCTCTTGCCTCGGCATGGGGTCATTTTTTGTTTGACCGGAAGGAGGAACGAACATGGGCATCATCGCCACTTATGAAATTAACCGTACGGACCGCGTGGCCGACCTCGCCGCGAAAATCGCGCTCGAGTTGACCGTCGGCACGTGGACAGACTTACCACACCTAGAACAAGCACAGTTACAAGCGTATCGCGCCGAAGTCGTCTCGACGTCACATACGGAAACGACGAGCCGCTTCAAAATCCGCTACCCGCTCCATAACGTCAGTGCGGACTTCTCATCCATCTTGACGACGACGTTCGGAAAGCTATCACTCGACGACTCGGTCCGGCTCGTCGACCTCGATTTACCTGAAGCGTTGCGCGACACGTTTCCCGGCGCCAAGTTCGGGACAGAAGGCGTCCGTCAGCTACTCGGCGTCTACGACCGGCCACTCGTCATGAGCATCTTCAAAGGGGTCATCGGCCGAGACTTGACCTTTTTAGAAGCACAGCTCCGTGACCAGCTCGACGGGGGCATCGATATCGTCAAAGACGACGAGATTTTATATGACAATCCGCTCACCCCTTCACTTGAGCGGGCGCAGATCGGCCGCACCGTCTTAGGCGAGCATTACGAGGCGACCGGAAAACGTGCCCTGTACGCCGTCACGCTAAGCGGACCGGTGTTCACGTTACGTGACCAAGCGCTACGGTTGATTGACGCTGGGGCAACGGCCCTCCTCTTCAACGTCTATACATACGGGCTCGATACCTTGCGTGAGCTGGCGAAAGACCCGGACGTGAACGTGCCGATTTTAGCGCACCCGGCGTTCGCCGGCGCCTTGACCGGTTCAATCAGCCATGCACTCCTACTCGGGAAGCTTCCTCGACTCGCCGGTGCCGACTTGACGCTCTTTCCATCGCCGTATGGATCGCTCGCGACGCCGCGTGACGAGGCGCTCCTCATCCGCGATGTAAGCGCGGAACCGAGCGAAAGAAAAGCGATTCTCCCGGTCCCGTCAGCCGGGATTCATCCAGGGCTCGTTCCCGACATCATCCGTGATTTCGGAACCGATGTCGTCATCAATGCCGGTGGCGGCATCCACGGACACCCAGACGGCGCCGCAGCCGGGGCCCGGGCGTTCAAACAGGCCATCGCGCACGTCCTCGGACAACGAGACGGCCAGACGACCGAGCTCGAGACGGCATTGAAAGCGTGGACGACGCGATGACGGTCCATATCCTCTGCGATTTCGACGGGACCATCACGGCCGAGGACAACATCATCGCCTTGATGAAGGCGTTCGCTCCTCCCGAATGGGTCGAGCTGAAAGACGCGATCCTCGCCCAAGACATCTCGATTCGCTCCGGCGTCGGCCAACTGTTCAACTTGTTGCCGAGTAGCGGGCGTACCGCATATCGAGACTATTTGGTGGAACGTATCGCGTTACGCTCTGGGTTTACTGCCTTTTTGGCCGACGTGCGTCAAAACGAATGGCACTTTGACGTCGTCAGCGGCGGGATGGACTTCTTCGTTCAACCAATTTTAGACGGCCTCGTCGGTTCCGAACATATTTTCTGTAACGTCGCCGACTTCTCGGGTGAGACCGTGACCGTCGCGTGGCCACACGCGTGTGACGATCAGTGCACAAACGATTGCGGTTGCTGTAAACCGACGATCGCCCGCCGCATCGTCGATTCCAATGACCGGTTGATCGTCATCGGGGATTCGGTGACCGATTTCGAGATTGCGAAACGGGCGGACTTCGTCTATGCCCGTGGACAACTCATCACGCTCTGCGAGGCGGAAGGCATCCCATTCGCCCCGTTCGAGACGTTCCATGACATCACCCATCATCTGCAGGAGGTGACCGTATGAGTGTGACCGCCCGTTGGCTCGAACTAGCCGACATTAAAGATGAGCTCGCCGCCCGCGACTGGTTCCCCGGAACGAGTGGGAATTTGGCGATTCGCGTCGAAGATGACCCGCTCACCTTTTTAGTCACTGCGAGCGGACGTGACAAGCGAAAACGAACACCGGACGACTTCGTCCTCGTCGATGCTTTCGGACGCTTGATCGGCGAACAGACAGGAAAACCGTCCGCCGAGACGTTGCTCCACGTGGAGGTGTTCAACCGGACCGAAGCAACGTGCTCGCTCCATGTCCATACGATTGACAACAACGTCATCTCCGAGCTTTATGCCGCTCGAGGCGAGGTCGTCTTCACCGGTCAAGAGATCATCAAGGCGCTCGGTTATTGGGAAGAAGATGCTATCGTCCGTGTCCCGATCATCGACAACCATGCCGACATCCCGACGCTTGCCGCGGCGTTCGCCCCTCATGTCCGTTCAAGCGCCGGTGCCGTCCTCATCCGCAACCACGGCATCACCGTCTGGGGCGAGACACCGGCGGCGACGAAACGCTATTTAGAAGCATATGAGTTTTTATTCAGCTACACGTTAAAACTACGCGCCTTAGGCGTGCATTCATAAGGAGGAACCATCCATGGCTACAATCTATTTCCAACAAACCGAAGAACGTCACGTCGACCAAACTGAAGTGAGCGCCTTTTTAGAGTCACGCGGCATTCTATATGAACAGTGGGACATCAACAAGCTCCCAGTAAACCTGCAAGAGAACTACCAGTTGACGGACGAGGACAAACAGGCGATTCTCGCGACGTTCCGTGACGAGATTAAAGATGTATCGGAACGCCGTGGCTATGAGACGGCCGACGTCATCTCGCTTTCGGATGCGACGCCGAACTTGGACGAATTACTCGTCAACTTCCAAAAAGAACACCACCACACGGACGACGAAGTTCGCTTCATCGTGAGCGGCCACGGTATCTTCGCAATCGATGACGCCGAGCGTGGCTACTTCAACATCGAACTGAACCCAGGCGATCTCATCTCGGTGCCGGTGAACACACGCCACTATTTCACGCTCCAAGACGACCGCAAAGTCGTCGCCGTCCGCATCTTCGTGACGACGGAAGGCTGGGTGCCGATTTACGAGAAAGAAAACGTAAACGCATAATAAAGAAGCGGACGAATCACTCGTCCGCTTCTTTATTTGGCTTCACGCTCAGCCAATCGTTCCCTTGCCGACTCGCGCATCTTCGAGACATCGACCTCACCAATTGCTTTTCCTAATCCACGCGTCGGAAGATTCACGTACATCGATTCGTAGTTTTTCACTTCGTATGTCTCGTGAAAAATTCCGACGACTTCACTTGACCGTGCTTTTTGATTGAACACTTTCCATGCTTTCATATGCTGATTGTTGTGAGCGTATTGAAGTAACTGTTCGCTCGAACGCCAATATTGAATGAGCGTAACCGAACGCCATCCGATGCTCGTCTCATGTGACAGGAACCCTAAATCCGAATGGGCATACAGCTCTTTCAACATGCCTGGCATGGCGTTGAACGTGGGCCACCACTTTCGAATCGAGCGCAACCGGTTCACTCGGATTCCGATGACAAATACGACGACGTCTTCATTCGGTACGGCCATCTTCCGTTTCATCGTCTGTTCCCCCTTCAATCATCCGCACTGTCCGTTCACACCATTCGATGAGGGCACGGGTCTGAGTCTTTCCATAGTCAAGCGTCATCAGCCAATACATCGCGTCCGGTGACTGGGTTTCGCTCGAGCGAATCATCGTCTCAATCGCTTCATACGTCTCCAATCGTCCACGTAATAACGCTTCATGATGGGTAATCTTTTCAATCGTTTCTTCTAAAGGTTCGTGTCTCGCAAAGAACAGTTTAAGCAACAGTTCATTTCGTTGAACCGGTAGTTCTGCCGGCTTCTCCTCGAGCCAACGACGTAACTCTGTCTCGCCTGACTCGGTCAGTTCATACGCTTTTCGATCGTCTTCTTCATTTGACAGTACAATCAGCCCGTCTTGTTCTAACGCTTTTAACGTCGGATAAACTTGCCCGAAGCTAATTTTCCAAAAGTGGTTTAAGCTGTGATCAATCATCTGCTTCATCTCATAACCGGTCCGGCAGGATGTCGTCAATAATCCTAACAGGGCATATCGTGTCGAGTTTTCGCGTGGCATCCGTCATCTCCTATATCAAAAAGATACTATCTATTTGATATATACCCGGTCATGAAACGATCAAACAAAAAAACATGTGCCTCCGAAGAGACACATGTTGACTCAATGCTTGACCGCCGACGGTTTCGAAGAGAACCAACCCCAAAGGGCAATGGCGACCATGACCGACCAGAAGAAGAGCGTCCAACCGGTCGAATGGACGAACCCGTGCGGGAGTCCGATGAACTCGATGGGCGTTCCTTCGATTAATCGTTTGAAGCCTTCGTGTTCCAAAACGAGAACCGTCAGCTTCACCCCGACCCAACCGACGATGATAAAAGCCGCTGTCTCGAGCGTCGGCCGTTGGTGCAAGAGTTTCACAAAAATCCGAGCTGCGAAACGCATTAAGACGACGCCGATGAGTCCACCGAGCAACACGACAAAGAATTGACCAGAGTCGATCCCACCGATCTCACCGAGACCGAGCGCCGGAAGACTGACCGCGAGCGCGACCGCCGCCAAAATCGAGTCGACCGCGAATGCGATGTCCGCGAACTCGACTTTCGCGACCGTCCACCAAAACTCTTTGCGCGAGACCGGTTTCTCGGTGACGGCCGTCTCGGCTTTCGCCTCTGCCGCCAGGTCTTGATGCGGCGCCATGTGGCGCGCCTTGTACGTCATATACAGATGTCTCGCACTCATCCCAATCAAATAGAGGGCCCCGAGCGCCTGCACTTGCCAGACGTTGATTAAGAATGAGATCAGGAACAGTGCGAGGAAGCGGAATACGAACGCTCCAAGCAAGCCGTAGAACAATGCTTTCTTTTGTTCCGTGCGCGGCAAATGTTTGACCATGACAGCCAAGACGAGCGCATTGTCTGCAGATAATAGCCCTTCAAGACCGATGAGGACGACGACAATCCAAGCATACTGCAGAATTAACTGCCAATCCATGTAAATCCATCTCCTTTTTGTTGTGTTCCTTCATATTTAATAGTGACTGTTTTTTTAAGTTCACGAGAACATTCTATTCCGATTTTTTTTTAAAAGCAATCGTTATTTTTTCACACTATGAAGTTTCTCACTAAAAACAGGTTCAAAGCATGTTCCTAGAGCAAATTGGTACCCGGTTCACGTACGTTTCGTGATAAAATCCTAACAAGAACGAGTGGTGGCATTCCACCCTCTCAAAAAGGAGAATCCGATTATGTCTACAAGCCATGTCGCTTTACCTACTAAAGCAGAACGACATAAATTATTCGGTTCGGTCCCACCAATTAAAGGAACGAAACCGACAGAGAAAGATAAGATGGTCGATTTGCAAAATACACCGAAGAACTTTTTGTTCGCGCTTGACAGCGTCGGCATCTCAAACGTGAAACACCCTGTCAATATTGATACGCCAAACGGGATTCAAGCGACGGTCGCAACGTTCGAATTGACGACGTCCCTCGTCCAAGACCGAAAAGGCATCAACATGTCGCGCCTTACTGAGCAACTTGACGCGTACCATAACCAAGGTTGGACCGTCTCGAACGCGTCGCTCATCGAGTTCGCACAAGAACTTGCCGAGCGAATGGAACAGACAGAAGGGCAACTCACGATCCGCTACCCGTGGTTCTTCAGCCGAAAAGCACCAGCGACCGGCCTCAGCGGTCTTATGAACGCGGACGTCATGCATCGTGTGTCGTATAACCTTGAAACCGGTACAGCGAGCGTCACGGTCGGGCTCGTCATCAACGTGACAACGCTTTGCCCATGCTCAAAAGAAATTAGTGAATATAGCGCCCACAACCAACGCGGCTACATCACGATCGAGGCCGGCCTCGACGAGACATCGCTCGACGGTTTCGACTGGCGCGTCGCGTTGCTCGATGCAGCCGAGTCAAACGCCTCAGCACCGCTTCACCCTGTCCTCAAACGTCCAGACGAGAAGCGCGCGACAGAGATCGCTTACGAGAACCCACGCTTCGTCGAAGACATGGTCCGTTTGATCGCAGCCGATTTGTATGAGATGAAACAAGTCGTCAACTTCTTCGTCGAGTGCCGGAACGAGGAATCGATTCACCAACACGACGCGATCGCCTCGATCACGTTCGATAAGCGCGAGAACTAAAAAAAACGAGTGAAGCCCCATCGGCTTCACTCGTTTTTCATAGGCTCCGGATGAGCCGAGTCGTCAACAAAATCACAATCAAGATGACCCATACCGCCCAGACGAGACGCCATTTTGCCCAATCGAGCCGTTTGACAAACGCGTACACGGTCAAATACAGCGCGATAAGGAGTGGAATGACGACCCATGGATTCTCAAGCATCACGCTTCGATGTCACCGTCCCAGGCGAGCATACCGCCCTCGACGTTGACGACCTTATAACCTTGAGACTCCAAATAGTCGCCTGCTGTCACGCTGCGGCCGCCCGAACGACAGATGATGTGATAGACGTTGTCCTTGGCGAGCTTCTCCGTCACTTCCGGGAACTCGGACAGCGGATAGAGCGGGACGTGCGGGATGTGACCTGCGTCATACTCGTCTTGTTCGCGTACGTCGATGATGTGGAGCGATTCGCCGTTCTCGAGCTTCTCACGTAATTCGGTTGCATGGATATGTTGCATATTGGTTCCCCCTTTTCAATGTTATCCTCTACTAGTTTACCTCAGACTTTCTTCATACAAACGCTTCTTGCTCCTGAAAAAAGCATCCTCCGCTCAGGAAGGATGCTTTTTGACTTACGCTTCGTTGCGTTCGTCGATGGCTTGTGCTGCTGTGATGAGCGTCAATTTATAGACATCTTCTTCGTTACAGCCGCGCGACAAGTCGTTGACCGGCTTGTTGAGTCCTTGAAGGATTGGTCCGATCGCTTCGAACCCGCCGAAACGTTGAACCATCTTGTAGCCGATGTTCCCGGCTTCAAGGCTCGGGAAGACGAAGACGTTGGCGTTACCGGCCACCTCAGAGCCCGGTGCCTTCTTCGCTGCGACGCTCGGGACGAACGCGGCATCAAACTGAAGCTCACCGTCGATTGGAAGGTTCGGAGCCTTCTCTTTCGCGAGACGTGTCGCTTCGATGACTTTCTCCGTCTCAGGCGACTTCGCCGAACCTTTCGTCGAGAAACTGAGGAGCGCGACTTGTGGCTCGATGCCGAACGTCTTCGCTGTCAAAGCAGACAAGTACGCGTTCTCCGCGAGGTCGGCCGCATCCGGTGCGATGTTGATTGCACAGTCTGAGAAGACGTACTGTTCGTTGTCGCGTACCATGATGAACACACCAGACGTCTTTTTAATGCCTTCTTGCATCTTGATGATTTGAAGGGCCGGACGGACCGTGTCTGCTGTCGCATGCATCGCTCCCGAGACGAGACCTTCTGCCTTGCCTGTATGGACGAGCATCGTGCCGAAGTAGTTTACGTCTGACGACAACAATTCACGCGCCTGCTCTGGCGTCGCTTTCCCTTTACGACGCGCGACGAACGCTTCGACGAGTGTATCGATGTCTTCATATGTTGCTGGATCATATTGCGTCAAAACTGAAATATCAAATCCGTGCTTTGAAGCGACCGCTTCAAGTTCAGCTTTCGGGCCGATGACGATCGGTTCGACCATGCCGTCATTTTTCAAACGGACCGCGGCGCCGAGCACACGCTCGTCGACACCTTCTGGCAAGACGATCGTAGGACGAATCGGGCTGACTTTTTGTTTCAACGTATCAAATAGTTTCATAACGAATGAACCCCTTTTTTCTTGAAATAAGTGTCACGTTTCTGTGACCGACTGCTGTCTTTATGCGATTTCAATTATACACAGGACCTTTTTTAAAATAAACTATTCTGCCCGTTTCGTCATAAATCGCTTGAAATCAATCATTATACGAATAGAACAGTTAGACTAAAACGACTGGTACAGGTAGCTGTGAAGCCGTTTCCATCTTTTGTGTCGTCTTCCCTTTACCCGCTTTGGTCTGTGACTACGCTCACACGTGACGTCAAACTTGCCAGGCCGTGAAGCGACTATGGTAAAATAAACAGCGAAGCCTAAGTTCCTGAAAGGAGTTTTTTTATGTCTGAACGCCCTGCACCAACACCTACTACAGAGACACAGCACGCCGCCGCCACTTTGGATGGCTGGTATACACTCCATGATTTCCGCACGATTGATTGGACCCGTTTAAAAACCGTTGATGCGACTGCTCGCCAAGAGATGATTGACGAGTTCGTTGCTTTCCTTGCCTCGCTCGAGGACGTGGAGGCGCGCGGAGAAGGAAGCCATGCGTTTTACTCGATTCTCGGACAAAAGGCGGACGTTGTCTTGATGGTACTCCGTCCGACGTTCAAAGAACTTGAACAAGTCGAACTCGCGCTCCGGAAGACGAAATTGTACGATTACATGATTCCGTCATACTCTTACGTTTCAGTTATTGAACTCGGGATGTACCGTGGTTCCGGTGACGGGGACCCTTATGAGAACCCGCATATCCGGGCTCGTCTCTATCCGACGCTCCCGAAAGCGGCGCATATTTGTTTCTATCCGATGAGCAAGGCTCGCCGTGACGGGGATAACTGGTATACGCTATCGATGGATGAGCGGAAAGACCTCATGTATCGTCACAGCATGATCGGCCGTAGCTACGCCGGCAAGATTCAACAGTTTATCGGCGGCTCAACTGGATTCGACGGCTGGGAATGGGGCGTGACCTTGTTCGCAGAAGACTCGCTCCAGTTCAAGAAAATCGTTTACGAGATGCGCTTTGATGAAGTAAGCGCGAAGTACGGCGAGTTCGGCGAATTCTATGTAGGAAACATCTTACCAAAAGAAGAACTCGGCACATTCCTAGGCTAAATCTAGGTTTATGCAAACGTTCACTTGGGAATCTTTGTTTATAGAGGCAACTCCATAAATAATGATCAATGAGGTGAACAACGATGCGCGTGTTCAAGGAATCAGATCGAGACACTGCGGAACGTTTAGATTCGTTTATTGAGCGAATGGCACCGACTGCCGAGCTAGTCCAACTTCGATTTGAACAACAATTAAAACATACACAGCGAAAGGGTCAGGCGAAAGCCTGACCCTTTATTTTGTCTTCGCATGAAGCGCATCCCCGAGGAACGTCGCGAGTTCGAGCATGCCATACGTGCCCGCCTTCGCCTCGGCGTCGGAGTTATAGTTCGTGTTCGTGTTCACATCGTAGGCGTAAACGTTTCCGTCTCGGTCCTCGATAATCTCGATGCCGGCGACGGCGATCTCATTCGCCGCGAGGAACGCCTCGAGCTGCGCAAGAATCCGATGCGTAAACCCTTCGACAATCTCAAACTTCGCCGGTGGCGTCTCGCCGACCGGGCAGAACTGATCCTCAATCGAGCACGCGTCCGCCGGGCACAATTCAAACCCTTCCGACGTGTCGACGCGCACCGCGTAGACAAATTTGCCACCGATAAATTCGCAACGCGTGATGAACGGCTGCGGCGCCTTGATGTACTGTTGAATCAACGTGATGCCATCGACCGAGTCTTCAAAAGTTGGTCCATATACATACTCACGTAGCGCCTCAATCGAATGGAACAGTTGGACACCGAGCCCTTTCCCTGCCCGGTTATGTTTCGTGATGAACGGGGTCATCCCGAGCGTCTCCGCCGCGTTCATGATTTGCGCTTTTCCGACTGCCGCAATCGTCTTCGGAACACGAATCCCTTCGCGTCGAAGCGCCGTGTATTGATTCACTTTACTCACTTCGAGACGGATGGCGCGCGTCCCGTTAAAGACGGTCCGATTGTTCGCCTCGAGCCAAGCGAGCACCCCTTCCGTCAACTCAGGCGCGTAACGATGCCCCCGTGTGTGGGAGGAGGCGCTCATCCGGTTGTAGAACACCCCTTCGGGCGGCGTCGCCTCGATGTCGACCATCCCCTCGTCTAGATGCCATAACTCATACGGTAACGCCAACTCGTCGAGTCGTTTGACGAGGTGGTCCGTCCACTCATTGTTTTCGTGTAACACATGAATTTTAGCCATACGTACCTCCCCTTTTTTCGTATCCTCACTTTACCATGCTATATCTGATTATTCCAATGCGCATAACTACAGATGCGTTATTTCTTAATTTATAACGATTTCATGGTATAATGAACTTAATAATAATTTTGAAAAGCGACAATATTTATAAGGAAGTGATGTGTTTGAATGGTTCGGTTTTAAGTACGGATAGCTTGATTTTATTGTTCGGCCTCCTCCTCGTCGCAGGAGTACTCGCCACACGCGTCTCGACCCGATTCGGCCTCCCAGCCCTCCTCTTGTTCATGAGCATCGGGATGGTCATCGGTAGTGACATCACTGGTCTTATCTTCTTCGACAACACAGGTCTCGCTCAGATGATCGGGGTCGCAGCGCTCATCGTCATCTTGTTCGAAGGCGGACTGCAGACAAAGTGGTCCTCGATTCGTAGCGTCCTTGCCCCGTCTGCCTCGCTCGCCACAATCGGCGTCTTGCTCACGACGGCTGTCGTCGCGGTTGCCGTTCGTTTCGTATTTGGTTTAGATTGGATTGAATCTTTCCTGTTTGGTGCCATCATCGGTTCGACCGATGCGGCGGCCGTCTTCGCCTCCTTCAAAGGGAAAAACATTGCACCGAACGTCGGTGCGACACTCGAAGCCGAGTCCGGCACGAACGACCCGATGGCGATGTTCTTAACGATTCTTGCCCTCGATTTCATGATGAAACCGGGCGCGACCATTTGGGACGGCATTTGGATGTTCGTCTTGCAAATTGTCGTCGGGGCACTCCTTGGATATCTCCTCGGAAACGTCTCTCGCCTCATGCTCAACCATTTGAAACTTGACTCGAGCGGACTACACGCCGTCCTCATGATTTCGATGGCGTTCATGACGTACGGGACTGCTGCATACTTTGCAGGCAGTGGACTACTCGCTGTCTATATCGCTGCGATGATTGTCGGAAACGCGCATACGGCTCACGAAGTGACGATTGTCCAATTCTCTGAGGCGCTCGCCTGGATTATGCAAATCATCATGTTCGTCATCCTCGGCTTGCTTGTCTTCCCAAAACAGTTGCTCGACCTCGAACTGATTTGGAAAGGTATGCTCATCTCGTTCATCTTAATGTTCATCGCACGACCGACCGCCGTCTACTTGTCGACGCTCGGTATGGCGTTTACGAATAAAGAGAAGCTGTTCATCTCATGGGCCGGGCTAAAAGGCGCGGTCCCGATCGTCCTCGCGACGTTCCCGCTCATCGCAGGCATCGATAACGCCCAATTGATTTTTAACGCCGTCTTCTTCGTCGTCGTGACGAGCGCCTTGATTCAAGGCACGACGCTCACCCCGCTTGCGGCGAAACTCGACTTACTCGGACCCGATAAGATTCGGTCTCCGTACTCGATTGCGCTCGTCTCGAGCAAACAGTCGCAACATCAACTCGTTCCGTACGTCGCGACGGAAGAGTCGTCGATGATTGGGAAGACGCTCGCCGACATCACGCTTCCACCTAACACGGTCGTGAACGCGATTGTGCGCCAAGACTATCTGATCCCGCCGACGGGCCAGACGAAAATCGAGCCGGGCGATTTGTTATACGTCCTCGCCTCGACATACCGCCACGACCAACTCGACCGCAAGTTCGGGGAGGACGGGCTCGAACGTGTCGAGTTATGACGATTTCTTTTCATCATTTCGTCACGTGAATCAGGTTTAGACCATATAAAAAACGAACATAGTAGAAGTGACAACACTTCTGCCATGTTCGTTTTTTAATGGAGGAGGGATTCATATGTTCGACTTGACCCCATTTCGAAAGAATGAACTCGATCGGCTCCGCAAAGACTTGTTCGGCGATATGTTTGAACGGATGAATCAATTGTTCGACCCAAAAGAAGGGGCGACCTCGTTCCTTGACTCGTTCAAACTCGACGTCAAAGACCAAGAAAGCCAATACGTCATCGAAGCTGAGATGCCGGGCATTCAAAAAGAGAATATCCACGTCCGTTATGACAAAGACCACCTCGTCCTCTCGGTCGATCAACGCGAAGAAAAAGAAGAAGACAAAGATTATGTGTACCGAGAGCGCCGTGTCACCTCAATGCAACGTTCACTCTATCTGCCGAACGTGAAAGAGGACGGCATCAAAGCGAAGCTCGCGGACGGGGTGCTGCATTTGACGATTCCAAAAGCTGATGACGGGTCGACGACACGTACGATTGAAATTGAAGGGTAAGGGGTGTGCCTCGGCACATTCCTTACCTTTTTGTGTCCACTGTCTTCGCCGCTCGAATCAAAGCTGCCACTTCCTCGTCTCGTCCTTCGTGGAGCGCCTCGACGATAAAACTGCCGACGACGACGCCATCACACGCCTCGCCGAGTACTCGGACTTGTTCGGCCAGATGAACGCCGAATCCAGCAAGCACGGGCACCGGCGAACGAGCCGTGAGCGCCTGTAAATGTCCGAGCAACTCGTCTGGAAACACATCCGCCTTCCCAGTCGTTCCTTTCAACGTGACCGCGTAGACGAATCCCTCGGTCTGATTCAATATCGTCTCGACCCGCTGCGCGCTACTCGTTAATGTGACGAGCGGGATGACGGCAACGCCGTGGCGATCCGTCTCGGCGAACAGTTCGAGACTTTCTTCAAATGGTAAATCCGGGATGATCACCCCGGTCACTCCACATGCTGCCGCTCTTTCAAAGAACGGTTGCACTCCGAAGCGAAACACCGGATTCAAGTAGGTCATGAGGACAATCGGGACTGAAAAACGTCCAGTTCCTTCTATTAAACGGTCGAGCACTTGTGCGAGCGTCACGCCTTCGGCGAGGGCGCGCATACCGGCCGCCTCGATGACTGGTCCGTCCGCTACCGGATCCGAGAACGGGATGCCGAGTTCAATCGCTGTCGCCCCCATCGCTTCAAGCCGTTCAATCGTCGGAATCAAGTTGTCGAGTCCGCCGTCTCCTGCCATGATATACGGGACGAACGCCGTCCCTTCACTCCGCTCCCGAATCGCTTCATCTAAGCGCATCATCCTGTCACCCTTTCTCGAATCGTGTGTACGTCTTTGTCTCCTCGTCCCGATAAGCAGATGACGAGAATCTCATCCTCCGTCATCGTTTCAGCAAGCGTCTCGGCATAGGCGAGTGCATGCGATGACTCGAGCGCTGGAATGATGCCTTCATTCCGACTGAGCGACATGCAAGCCGCAAGCGCCTCATCATCCGTGACGGCAGCGTAGCGAACCCGCTCGATGTCTTTCAAGAAACTATGCTCCGGCCCGACGCCAGGATAATCGAGTCCGGCTGAAATCGAGTGCGCTTCTTGAATCTGCCCGGCCGCGTCCTGGAGCACGTACATGAGCGACCCGTGGAGCACGCCGACCTCACCCTTTGTGAGCGTCGCCGCATGCTCCGGTGTGTCAATTCCGCTCCCCGCTGCCTCGACACCGTATAAGGCGACCGTTTCATCATTCAAGAACGGATAAAACATACCCATCGCGTTACTGCCGCCGCCGACACAAGCGATGACCGCGTCCGGCAAGCGACCGGTCTTGTCGAGCATTTGACGACGCGTCTCCATGCCGATCACACTTTGGAAATCACGGACCATCGCCGGGAACGGGTGCGGTCCGAGCACGGAACCCATGACGTAATGCGTATCGTCGACGTGTTTGACCCAGTAGCGTAACGCTTCGTTCACCGCATCTTTCAACGTCCGGCTCCCCGACTTGACCGGGACGACCGTCGCGCCGAGTAGCTCCATCCGAAACACGTTCAACTGTTGTCGCTCGACATCTACTTCGCCCATAAAGATTGTACATTCGAGATTGAGTAACGCGCACACCGTCGCGGTCGCGACACCGTGTTGTCCTGCTCCGGTCTCGGCGACGATCTTCTGTTTGCCCATCCGTTTGGCGAGCAGCGCTTGGCCGATCGTATTGTTGATTTTATGGGCGCCGGTATGGTTCAAGTCTTCTCGCTTCAAATAGACGTTCGTCCCGAGGCGGCGGCTCATGTTCTCCGCGTAGTAAAGCGGTGTCTCACGCCCGACATATCCGCTTAAAAGTTCCTCGAACTGCTCATGGAATGCCGGGTCTTGCTTCGCTTCCTCGTAAGCGACCTCTAGCTCTTCGACCGCTTGCATGAGTGTCTCCGGTATATATTTCCCTCCGTAAGGTCCAAACTTTCCGTTCACTGGTTGGCTGTACATACATACTCCTCCTTGGCACGTTTGATAAACGTGCGAATCTTCTCAACATCTTTCTCTCCGTCCGTCTCGACGCCGCTTGAAACGTCGACCCCATCAGGTCTTACGATTTGAATCGCCGTGGTGACATTCTCTGGGGTTAACCCTCCGGCGAGCCAAAACGGTTGATTTGGTCGTCTTAACGTCGCCCAGTCGAGTGTTTTCCCGCTTCCTGGAACGGGTGCATCCAAGAGCACAAGATCCGCATCCGCCTCACGACTCGCTTCGATAATCAGTAACCCAAAACGTCGGAACGCGTCAAGCGGACGTGTCCGGCGATGGAGTTGAAGATCGGTCAACCCGGCGGGAAGCGTACATTCAACTTCCTCCGGTGACGGGTCGAGGAACACCCCGACGACGCGTACCGACTCTGGGATATGCTGACGTAACCGCTTTGCGGTCTCCACATCGATACGCCGGGAGCTATCGGCAAACACGAATCCAATCGCGTCAGCCCCCGCCTCGACCGCAACCCGGACGGCTTCTTCCGTCTTCACTCCACATATTTTAACGAACATGCTGTCAACTCCTCGATGAGTGACGTCGGGTCTTCTTCACGCATGAGCGCCTCCCCGACGAGGATCGCGCTCGCACCGGCTGCCTGGAGCCGCTCGGCCGCTTCTTTTCGATCCACGCCGCTCTCGCTGACGAACGTGATGTTCGGATATTTCTGCATCAAGTTGATTGACGTCTCGAGCGTGACCTCGAACGTTTTCAAGTTACGATTGTTGATGCCAATCAATACGTCCTTGAGTTCGAGCGCCGTTTGGAGTTCCGTCTCATCATGCACCTCGACGAGAACGTCGAGGCCAATCGCTCGGGCATATGCTGTGAGCGCGGTGAGCCGACTCGGATGAAGCGCCGCGACGATTAAAAGCGCCGCGCTCGCACCGGCCGCTTTCGCCCGGTCGAGCTGTCGTTCGTCGATGATGAAGTCTTTACAGAGAACTGGAATCTCGACCGCCTCCGCGACGAGCTTTAAATCGTCGAACGATCCTTTGAAATACGTCGCATCGGTCAAGACGGAAATCATCGTCGCCCCGGCCGCTTCATACGCTCGGGCACGTTCCGCGACATTGACTCGGTCCCGAATCAACCCTTTTGAGGGGGACGCCCGCTTGATTTCGGCGATGACGTGGAAGCCGTCGTTCATCACGTCGAGCAATCGAATCGGCTCGGTCCGGACGACGTCCATCGCCTTCATCTCGTTCACTTCTTCTAGCTTCGTCCCGATGATTTTCGTCAAGTAGCTCATAGTCGAACCTCCGTTTGTTGTAATTGGTTGAGTACGCCGAGCGCGAGGCCCTCATCGATACTATGGATCGCTTTTGCGACTCCTTCACGTAGTGTCTTCACTGCCCCATACGTACATAAGGCGAGTGCCGCGTTCAAGAGGACGACGTCCCGGGCAGGTCCTTCTTGTCCGTTCAACACGGCGACGAGCGTCTCCGCGTTTTCTGATGGTGTTCCGCCGCGAAGTGCCGAGAGCGGGGCCCGCATCAACCCGACGTCGCATGGGTCAACTTTATAGCGCGCCGTCTGATCGCCGTCAAAGAACAATACGTCGTTCTCACCGGCAAGGCTTGCTTCATCGAGACCGCCGGCGCCGTGGACGACCATGCCGCGTTCGACGCCAAGTTGCTTCATCGCCGCCGCCATCTTCTCGAGGAGCGAAGGATGATACACGCCAATCAATTGTCGTCTCGGTTTAAGCGGGTTCGTGAGCGGCCCGATTTGGTTAAAGATCGTGGCGGTCGCGAGCTCTTTTCGTGCCGGCATGACATGTTTCATAATCGGATGGACGTGTTGGGCGAACAAGAAACTGAGGTTGGCTCGTTCGAGGTCCGCTAGTACATCTTCCGCTGTCCGGACGATCGGGACACCTAACGCCTCAAGCACGTCCGCGCTGCCCGAACGACTCGACACGCTCCGATTCCCATGTTTTGCGACTGGGATGCCGAGCCCCGCCAAGACGAACGCGACGGTCGAACTGATGTTGAACGTATGGGCGCCGTCCCCGCCTGTACCGCAAACGTCAAGGACAGGCAACGTCGTCTCGGGGAATGTCGCCGCTTCACGGATGTAGGCGGCGAGTCCTGCCATCTCGTCGGCTGTCTCACCTCGCACTTTTAACGTGAGTAGCACTTCTTTAATGCGGGCCGTGTCCGCCGTGAACAGTTCCTCCGCGGCTTGTTTCATCTCTGTCGCTGTCACTCGGTTCGTCAGTAGTCGTGTCAACATGTATAGTTCCTCCTCTAATTTTCGGTACAAAAAAACTCCATACGACGTCTGTCGTATGGAGGACGGTATGGACCGCGGTGCCACCTCTCGTTGGATCACGCATAGATCCCGCTTTTTCCGATGCAATCACATCGTATCCCGATAACGGGGGAAACCGTCACGACCTACTGCATTCGGCCGTGCTCTCATGAGCCCATTCGCATAAAGGTCTCGGTCAGGATCTCACCACCCCTGACTCTCTGGACGAGACTGCTCCATGCTACTCTTCTCAATCATCGATTTTCTATGTGAAACGAAAAAAGGGTCACTCGCCTACCCATAGCTTACGCTATGAGAAGGACGAGTAACCCCGTGGTGCCACCTTCGTTGGTTCCGTAGAACCCACTTCACGGACGATCATCCGCTTCCCCATGATAACGGTGGGTCACCCGCTAAAGCCTACTCAAAGTTTCGGTTTAGAGCTCGGAAGTCCATTCGCGACGTCCCACATACTGATTCACACCAACCATCAGCTCTCTGTCATGCGGGGCCTGTCGTTACTTCTCTTCGTCAACGCCTTTGTTCGTTTCAATTAAGTTAACTCGTACTATACAGGGGACGGACTCCCCTGTCAAACAAAAGCGTGCAAAAAAAGTTTGCTTCTATAAGGTGACACGAAAAAGGCGACGTTTTTCGCAACCCGGCAAGTTGACATACGTTTTTTTCGTCTGCTATAGTCGTCCCCAACAACACTTCACTTGGCTAAAGGAGATAAGACAATTGGAAACAAGCAAACTAAAACGTGAGCTGTCGACCCGGCAACTCACGATGATTTCGCTCGGGAGCGCCATCGGGACGGGCCTCTTCCTCGGAAGCGGGCTCGCCATCCAGACAGCGGGACCGAGCGTGCTCGTCAGCTACGCCATCGGGGCGTTTATCGTCCTCTTACTCATGGGCTGTCTCGCAGAAATGACGGTCGCCCATCCGACATCTGGTTCGTTTGGCACGATTGCCGAACGTTACGTGCATCCGCTCGCCGGCTTTTTGGTCCGTTATTCGTACTGGGTCGCCAACGTCCTCGCGATCGGCGTCGAGGTGAGTGCGATTGCCATCTATATGCGTTACTGGTTCCCGGATGTGAACGGTTTCGTCTGGGTCGCCTTGTTCGGTGGGCTCCTCATCTACATCAACGCCCGCCACGTCCACACGTTCGGCACGACCGAATACTGGTTATCCTTCATCAAAGTTAGCGCCATTTTCTTATTCATCATTCTCGGTACGGCCACGTTGTTCGGCCAGCCCGGTTCTCCGATTGAATCGATTACGACAGGGAACGAAGGTTTCTTCGCTTTCGGTTTTTATGGGATGTGGGTAACGATTTTCATCTCGCTCTTCAGCTTTCTCGGGACTGAACTCGTCGCCGTCACGGCAGGCGAGGCGAAAGACCCGGACCGCGCCGTCCCGAAAGCGTTACGGGCGACCGTATTCCGCTTGACGTTCTTTTATCTCGTCACGATTGCGATTATGCTCATGCTCATCCCGTGGCAGCAGGCGGGCATCGATCAAAGCCCGTTCGTCCTCGTCATGCAACAGTTCGACGTGCCTGGCGCAGCCGGTATTTTGAACTTCGTCATCTTGATTGCGGCACTTTCGGCGATGAACGCCCAATTGTATGCCTCGACTCGGATGATGTATTCGCTCGCCGAAGCTGGCGACGCACCACGTGTGTTTAAAAAAGTGAGCCAGAACGGCATCCCGACGTATGCGCTTTTCGTCTCAACAGGCGGAATCGTCCTCGCGGCACTCCTGCAAATCTTCATGGAGACGTCGTATCCGTTCCTCATGGGCATCTCGATGTTCGGTGCGATCTTCACATGGTTCATGGTATTCGTCTCTCACTTGTTCTTCCGCAAGAAATGGACCGGCCGTAAGCTCCCGGTCCGCATGCTCGGATACCCGGTCTTGCCGCTCCTCGGAGCCGTCTTGCTGCTCAGTCTGATGATCACGACATGGTTCACCGACTTTGATATCTTGCTCAAGTTCGGGATTCCATGGTTGATTGGCTTAACAATCGTCTACTTCGTCCGGGAACGCTTCCGGAAATCGGAGAACCCATCCGATGACATCGAACAGGCGAACTAAAAAATCGCTCCTACCGGTTATGGTAGGAGCGATTTTTTTCATGAAAACGAGCACCTATCGCAATCGACAGGTGCTCGTGGCATTTGATTAGAAGAACTGACGTGGGTTGACCGTGTTCCCCGCGCTCGATGACGAGTACCAGTAGCTCCCTCTATGAATCTCAAAGTGGAGGTGCGGGCCTGACGAGTTCCCAGTGTTTCCAAGTGTCCCGATGTTCGAACCTTGCGTTACACGCTGTCCGGCGCTAACAGACACCGAGTTCATGTGGGCGTAAACTGTTGTCCACACTTGTCCGTTGATGACGTGTGCAATCATGACGTGGTTCCCGTAAGCCCCACCCCATCCTGCACGGATGACCGTACCGGTTGCTGACGCGCGAATTGGCGTTCCGACAGGTCCAGCGATATCGACACCGTTATGGAACGTGTAGCCGAACTGACCGCTTGCCGGTCCCCATCCTTGCGTGTAACGTCCTGCCGCAGGCTGGATGAACATCGCACCAGATGGCGCAGGCGTCGACGCAGTCGGCGTGCTTGGCGCCGGTTTTGATGCTGGTGCTGCTGGTTTTGGAGATGGTGCAGCTGGCTTCGGTGCTGGCGCAGCCGGTTTTGGTGCCGGCGTCGCATTTTGTGTCGTCTGGTTTGAAGATGCTGACGACTGGGTACTATTACTATTGTTTTGCTTTTGCTGAGCTGCAGCTTGACGCGCTGCTTCTGCTCGTGCGGCTTCCTGACGAGCCGCTTCGGCTTTGGCTTCTTCGGCAAGACGCGCTTCTTCTGCCTTACGCGCTGCTTCCTGACGAGCTGCCTCTTCAGCGCGACGACGTGCCTCTTCTTCTTCACGACGTTGTGCCTCGATTTCGGCGGCAATCGCTTCTTCTTGCGCGATCAATGTCGCTTCGATTTCTTGAAGGTCGAAGATTTGCGTCTCGAACTCGATGTTTTTCTCTTCAAGTTCTTTAATCCGTGCTTCACGCTGTTTCATCTTCTTCTCGAGGTCGGCTTGACGCGCTTCGAGCGCTTTTTGTTGTGCTAAAAGCGATGCACGTTGCTCTTTCAATGCGGCCTGTGCCTCTTGAAGGGATTGGCGTGTCGCTTCGTAGTCGTCAAACAACTCTTGGTCGCTTCGTTGAATCGTCCCCGCCGTGATCATGCGTGTAATCAAATCCGAGAAGTTTTTCGAACCGAAAATGAACTCGGCCCAGTTGATTGAGCCGCCGCCATTGATTTGCATCGTGGCCATCCGTTCACGCATCATCGCTTCTTGTGCTTCCATCTTCTTTTGGTACGCTTTGATGTCCGCCTCTAGGTCCTCGATCTTCATCTCGGTACGCTTGATTTCTTGGCGCTTCGCTGCGACGTCATAGATGATATCTTGGAGCTGGGCGTCCATTTTGTTGACTTCTTCTTGTACCTTCGAGATTTCTTGATTGTTCTCTTGGATCTTTGAAGACGTGTTCGCTTGGTTGTCTTTTACGTTTTTACGTTGGTCTTGAACTTTCTTCTGCTGCTCTTGTTTCTCTTTGATTGTCGTCGAGGCATCGGCCACCGAGTGTGATCCGAGGAGCAAGGCGCTGAGCGTCAGTGTCGAGACGGTGCGTTTCCAGTTGATCAATGCGGACATCCTTTCTAAAATAAACAGGTTATACGTACGGTCTTTTATCTGTCGTTTTGCTATGTAACAAAAACGATTAATTTTTCAGTTTCAACACGACTAATTATATCGAAGTGTTTAATGTTTTCCTGTTAAAGTTATATTTCACTTTTATTACGACTAAAAAGTGGGTGTGCCCTTGGTACGCCCACTTTCGCTTTATTTCAACGGTTTTCCCATTTGTTTTATTTCGAAATGTTCTTGTAATAATAGTTGGAAATAACGACACATTCCCCTTATATTCAAAAAACTTCTTCTCATGATTTCTACATTTCACCAATCCCAGAAAACGTAAAAAGGGGCCGCCTTTCACCGGCCCGAAGGAAAGGTGAAAGACGACCGAGTGGTTCGTTGTGATGAACACGAGGGTCTTACAAGTTGAAGTATACGGCTCTCGTGTTAACGGACTGTGGATTTTTGATTACAACTTCAAGGCGCCAAGGATGACGAATACCCAGGCCGCGATGAATAGGACGCCACCAATCGGCGTGACGGCACCGAGCTTCGTAATGCCTGTGAGCGCCATGACGTAAAGGCTCCCCGAGAAGAAGATGATTCCGGCGAACATGAGCCAACCTGCCGTACTAAACTGACTGATGCTGACCCGCATTAAAATCGAGGCAAGCGCGATGATGCCGATCGCATGAATCATGTGATAGAGCACACCCGTCTGCCAGTTCGCGAGCATGTTCGGCGTGAGACGTTCTTTTAACGCGTGCGCACCGAACGCACCGAGTGCGACGCCGAGCGCCATGAGCGCCGCGCCGATGATGAGTAAGACTTTCATAAACCGTTCCCCCTTATCTGACTTGCCGTGCTGGTAAATTCCACTTTCGATAGTAGGATATCACTCGAAGGGTCGCGACGACAATGAGTAACGCATAGACCGGCAACCCGCTCTCGAGCCGGAAGTAGTACGTGACGACGGCGATGATGATTGCCCAAATCGCATATACTTCCGACTGTAAGACGAGCGGCTTCCGCCCCGCGAGCAAGTCACGGACGACGCCGCCTCCGACCCCGGTCAACACGGCCGCCGCGATGGCCGCTGATAACGGCAAGTCGAGCTTGATTGCGACTTGAGCTCCTTGGAAAGCGAAGGCGACGAGCCCGATCGCATCGACGATGACGCCCCAGCGTTCCCAGTGCGGCAAGACGACGCTCGGCAGCAGGAAGATGAGCAAGGCGACGAGAAAACAGAGAATAAACAAATCATTTTGTTGCCAAATCAAGCTGACGGGATTACCGAGCAGGACGTTTCGAATCGCCCCGCCGCCGAACGCGGTCGTAAACGCGAGCAGCCAAACCCCAAAGATATCGTATTTTTCGTCCATCGCGATGATGGCACCGCTCGCCGCGAACGCAACCGTTCCGACGACGTTGAGTAATTCCCATTCCATGAACATCCCTAGCCCTTTCTCCTAAGCATTGTATGGTACAGTAAAGATACAAAAAATCAGATCAGTCACGCGACTGCTTGTAAAGGATGTCGGTACTTTTATGAAACGAATCGCTTTGTTCCGCATATGGATTATCGTCACAATGTTCGCCCGATTCATCATTAAAATTTACGCCTTCTCGCGCAAGCAACAGCAAGGCCTGACGAATCAAGAAGAATACGAGGCGCTCATGCTCAGTCTCGCCCGCGAGTATAAACGGAACGCCTTGCGGTTAGAAGGCCTCTTAATCAAGCTCGGCCAATTCTTGTCGATTCGGGCCGACTTGTTGCCGACGTCCGTCTTAAACGAGCTGTCCGAACTTGTCGACCGTGTCCCGACGTCCGGCTGGGAGAAGTCACGCGCGATCTTAGAAGCCGACTGGGGCGTCCCGTACACGCAAGTCGTCAAAGACGTCGACGTCGACGCCGTCGCCTCGGCCTCAATTGGCGAAGTGTACGGCGCGACATTGCTCGAGAACGGCAAGCGGGTCGCGCTAAAAATCCAGCGCCCGGACATCGAAAAGATTATCCGGACGGACTTCAAAGCGATGCGTATCGTCACGACGATGCTCAAACGAACCGCGCTCGCAAAATCGACCGACTTAGATAGCTTATATCGCCAAATGATTTTTGTCATCGGGGATGAGTTAAATTTCCAAACCGAATTAAAAAATGCGCACTATTTCAAAGCGAAATATGCTGAAAATCCGGACGTATACATCCCGGACTACTACGACCACCTCTGTACGAATCGTGTCTTGACGATGGACTGGGTCGATGCACGCCGCATCACCGACCTCGCTTTCTTGAAAGAGAACAACATCGACCGCTCCGCGCTCGCCGAACGATTGTTTACGATGGCGGCCGAACAACTGTTGTTCGGCGGAAAATTCCACGCCGACCCGCATCCCGGCAACGTTCAAATCCGGGCCGACGGGACCATCATCTTGCTCGACTTCGGAATGGTCGGTTCGACGACACCGCAAGACATGGCGACGATTCGAAAAATCTTGCAGGCGTTCATTTCCCTCGATTATGACGGGGTCGTCGACGGTTTGGAGAATTTACGCTTCCTTTTGCCGACGGCGAACAAACATAACATTCGTCAAGCGCTCGAAAAAGCCGTCACGTTCTACTTAGAGACCGACATCGACACGGTCGACACGAAGCTCATCGAGAAAGTGTTGCAAGACATCCAGTTGCTCGTCAAAAACGAGCCGATTCAGCTGCCGGCCGAGTTCGCTTTCTTCGGTCGGGCCGCCTCGACGTTACTCGGGATCTTACAAATCCTCGACTCAAAAATCGACCTCTTTACGCTCGGGAAGCCAATCGTCATCCAGTGGCTCGAAGCGGACGGGACGACGATTCAAAACCGGTATGTCATGACGGCACTCAACTACGGTAAAAAGTTGTTGAACGTGCCGCCACTACTTGATAACTTCTTGAAAGAACCGACACGTAAACGCTTGTCTGAACAAGCAATGTTCCAACGTCGGCTCGAATCGAAGGAGCTATTGCACCGTCAGCTGTTCAATTCCGGGTTGATTCTCCTCGGGCTTCTCGTCGGTCTGCTAGGATACATCCGTCCCGACGAGTGGTTGTTCTGGTCCGGTGGGGTCGTCGCCGTCATCGCTTACTTCAACTCCAGACGCCTCGGTCGGAAGATTCGCCATTTGGCCCGGCAAGACTTTCGGGTTTAACACCGTCACGTTCCATC
>NZ_JNAA01000046.1:0-19799 GCF_000696055.1 Exiguobacterium sp. AB2 | reverse complement strand
TGCGGGTTCGTCTCTTTTGGTGTGAAGGGAAAAGGCATAGGGGGCTCGAATGATTCAGGAACGAATGTGTAAAGGGGAAATGAGCGTGAAAAAAGGATTGCTCTCGATCGGCGTGACTTGTCTCGTCTTGCTTGCATTGCACGCGACGCCGCAAGCGGCCCTCCGGACGTATGTCTGTCTGATGGGTCATCCCATTGCGGCACTCACGTCGCCGATTACAGAGGATGATGCCCGTAACGAACTAGAGCAAAAAGATTTCGAAGAGCGGAACGGGAAAATTTATACACTGACCAATCCGCCAGTCGAGCGCGCGACACAAGGTCGGCTCGAGAGCTATTTCGTCCGGAAAGTCGGGCCGTTCTATTTGGCTGAACATCACGGGGGTGGATAAAAGGGAGACAGCAGAAGCTGCCTCCCTTTTTAGTCATGGTCGTACAAATAGGCGAGCGCGTTCGGTAAGCGCCGGCGCCACGCCGACTCGTGATGGATGCCCTCTGGTTCGACTTCATAACGGAACATGATCCCGGTTCTCGCGATCGTTTCGACCAATTTGGCGTTCGTATACAAATAGTCATCGGGCGTGAACGGGCCGCTCGTCTCGTCCGTCCCGAGATCCATGTAAAGCCGTGCCGACAGATTCGCTTGTTTCAGCTCCCGAATGAGCGGGTCCAGGTTCGACCAGGCCGCCGTCGATAACGAACCGACACGGCGAATCGAAGGATACGTCGCCATCATATAGAGTGAAATGACGCCGCCCATCGAGCTGCCCATCACGCCGACATCGTCCACGTCTGTCGCATAGCGCACATCAATCCACGGTTTCAACTCGTTCATGAGCCAGTCGGTATAGCCTCGCCCCTTTCCGCCGAGCGTCGGCCTCGTCTTCGCGAGCTCCGGCCCGATGCGCCGAACCAGCATCTCGTCTTCAAAAAAAGAGTAGTCGTCATAACGGTCGAGCCAATCCGGCGGGCTGGCGATGGCGACGACCATGAGCGGCAATCGGGACGTCTCGATCAATCGATCGATGCCCCAGCTCGCTCTCGTATCATGGTGGAAGACGTTTTGTCCGTCATGCATATAGAGGACGGGCAACAGGACGTCGTTCGCCACGAAATCAGGACGAAAGACGGATACAAGTCGTTTTTGACCGGTTCGGTCGCTCGGCAAGTTAAAGCTGAACTGTTCAATCATATACACGCTTCCTTTCCACTTATCTAAATTGATTGTGACGTTGTTTAGACGGAAGTTCAATCCTCACACTTGACTACCTATCGTTCGTTAGGTAAAGTGGAGGGAGCAGTTAGGAGGCCGAATAGACATGAATACGAAACAACGAATTGAGCAAGCGGCGACGCGCCGTTTTGCGTTAGAGGGATATGAGGGGCTCTCGCTCGCCGCACTCGCCGAGGACGTGGGAATTAAAAAAGCGTCACTCTATGCCCATATTGACGGAAAAGAGCAATTGTTCAAGCAAGTCGTCGAAGCGATGGCAGCACGGTACGATGACGTTTGGAAAGTAGCACGGGACGAATCTTACGACGCCCCGCCGCTCGAACGAATCGAGACGATTGTGCAAGCGCTGATCCGTTTCTTTGGGGAAGAAGAGACATGGATGTTGACGAAGCGGATGCTACTCGTCCCACCACCGGAACTGAGACCGTTTATCGAGTCAACGCTCGGAGACGTGGAGACTGAACTGCAGGCGTTTGAGAAAGAACAGTTCCGCCTTGCGATGGAGCAGGGTGCGTTGCCCGAGCAGTCGCTTGACGATGTGTATGACGCTTATTATTGCTTTTTGGATGGCGCGCTCATCTCGCTCTTTACGTTCGAGACGAACCGTTCCGAGCGTCAACGCGCTGCCTTCAAAATCTTTAAGAAAGGAATTGGATGGACATGAAACGTGATCAACTTGCATGGATGTGGCTCGTCCTCGCCGGTCTGCTCGAGATTGTGTGGGCGACGACGATGAAACTATCGAACGGGTTCACTGTGCTCGGCCCGACCTTGGTTACAATCGTCTTGTTAATCGTCAGCTTCGGTTTATTGGCGTTGTCGTTCCGCGTCTTGCCGGCCGGGACGGGCTATGCCGTCTTTACCGGGATCGGCGCTGTCGGGACGGTCATCGTCGGGAATATTTTGTTTGACGAGGTGCTCACCGGCATGAAGCTCGTCTTTATCGGCACACTGTTAATCGGTGTGATCGGGTTGAAACAAGTGACAGGAGGAGAGACAGCATGAGTTGGGCATTTTTAATTGGGGCGGGACTGGCCGAGATGATTGCCGTCTTTTTCATGGGGAAGTCAAAAGGCTATCAAATTTTGAAATGGTCAATCTTGTCGATTGTGACGTTCGCGCTCAGTTTTTATTTGTTATCCCGCTCGCTCGAGACGTTGCCGCTTGGACTCGCCTACTCGATTTGGGTCGGGATTGGGGCGGCCGGAGGCGTCATTCTCGGCATGCTTTACTTGAATGAATCGACCGACCGGTGGCGTATCTTCTTTTTGACGCTCATCATCGGGAGTGTCGTCGGATTGAAAGTCATCGCTTAACTAGGATTCAACCTGCCTCATAACGGGAATTAATGAGTAAAGACTGTGAATGAAAGGGGCGGGAACGATGAAGCATGTCGAGTTACACTCTGAGCGCTTACGGCTTGAACCATATACGATTGCCGATTTTTATTTCGTCAAATCGCTGCTACAAGACCCGCGGGTGATGCGGTTCATCAGCCCGGACGGAAAACCGTTCACGGATGAGCAGACGATTGAATGGTTCGAGCGACAGCTTTCGCGCTACAAGACAGGACGACAGACCGGGTTACTCAAATTGATGACGTTCGAGAGCGACGAACCGATTGGCCATGCCGGGACGTTGTTACACGAGCTTGACGGCAAAATCGAACTTGAGGTCGGCTATTGGCTCGCACCGAAGCATTGGCATATGGGTTACGGTCGCGAGGCGGCGGCTCGGCTCATGCAATATGCGTTCGAGGAAGGGGAGAAAGACATTATCTCGCTCATCCATCCGGACAATGTGCCATCACAACGTGTAGCGAAAGCGAACGGACTTCATTGGGATCGAGATACGGAATACGAGGGAATGCTCGTATCGGTATATGCTGGTGATTTAGAACGGCTTTGCCGTCACATTCAACGTCAGGAAATGTCGCGTTAAAAAAATAAAAAAACTTTTAAAAAACGGTTGCCAAGGCATTAGTTTCTTGATATATTAATAGTGTCCTTAAGAGAGGACACGACCTGATTCTGTAGCTCAGCTGGGAGAGCGCTACCTTGACAGGGTAGAGGTCGCTGGTTCGAGCCCAGTCAGAATCACTTGGGTGCCAAACCCGATGCGAAACCCACCGGAACATGGGTTTCCGCGAAGCCACTTCTTGCGAGAAGTGGCTCTTTTTTTGTTCTTTTTTCAATTGACATCCAATGGAACGGATTGGTATATTGCTTTCAATACATATAGAAACGGGGGATACGAGATGGTGTTGTTAGGGACCATCGTCAACGCGGCGCTCATCGTCGTCGGGACGTTGCTCGGCCTTTTGTTCCATCGAATCCCCGAGCGGATGAAAGAGACGGTCACGGCGGCAATCGGGCTTGCGGTCGTCGTGCTCGGTGTGCAGATGGGTCTAAAAAGCGAGAATTTCTTGATTGTGATCGGTAGTCTTGTCGCCGGGGCGGCGCTAGGGGAATGGTGGAAACTCGACGAGAAATTGAATGAGGTCGGCTACCAATTGGAACGGCGCATCGGTGGAAAGAGTAAGTCGAGCATTGCCGAAGGTTTTATCACGGCGACGCTCATTTTTGTCATTGGGGCGATGGCTGTCATCGGGGCGCTCGACAGCGGCTTACGTGGCGACCACGACGTGTTGTATACGAAAGGGTTGATTGACGGGTTTACCGCGCTCGTCCTCGCTTCCTCGCTCGGGATCGGGGTCATGTTTTCGGCCGTCCCGGTCTTGCTGTATCAAGGTGCGATCGCCTTGTTGGCGATTCAAATTATGAAAGTTGTGCCCGAATCGCTCATGGATAGCTTTATTCTTGAGATGACGGCCACTGGAGGGGTCATGATTGTGGCCATCGGCTTGAACTTGGCGGGTATCACGCGCATCCGGGTCGCCAACCTCCTACCGGGTATATTGGTCGTGGCACTCATCGTTTCCATCTTACATATGCTCTCATAAGAAAAGGTCCGAAACGGTGATACAACCGTTTCGGACCTTTTGTCATGATTGGTGTTGTTCGACGTCTTCTTTCGCGCTTTCGCGGAGCGCAGCGGACATGACGTCGGATAAGTCACGATCGCGCAAGACGCCGACACCGCGGTCGGTCGGGCCTCCTGGCGCGGCCACGTCCGAGATTAAGGCGTCAGTCGGACGCGTCTCGTGCAACAGGAGTTCGGCCGATCCTTTCATCGCTTGGGCGACGATTTGTCGGGCTGTCGCCTCGTCAAATCCGGCATCGGTCAAGACCGGTGTCATCGATCTGACGATTTCATAGAAGAACGCTGGGCTGCAGCCGGCGGCAGCCATGAAGGCGGACATCGTTTTCGCGTCCGTCACGGCGGTTCGGCCGACGCGTTCAAATAGTGCGGTCGCTGTCGCGCGAACAGACTCGTCTGTCTCTGGTCCGAACCAAAGGCCCGTCATCCCGTCACGGAAGGCGACTGGGGTGTTCGGCATCGCACAGACAGCTGGAAGTCCTGAAGCGGCCTCGAGTTCTGCCGGCTCGATATGAGCCGCGACAGAGATGAGGAGCGGCTTCGTCCACGTCTTCGAACGTACATATGGGAGCACGCCATCTGGTTGCATCGCGAGTACGACGATATCGTATGCGTTCACGTCTTCTTCGTCCACGATTCGGACGCCGAGTTCGTTGTGCAGTTGGTCCAATCGAGCCCGGTCACTTCGATTCGTCATCGTGATCGTCTCCGGCGAAAGACCGGCGTCAATCCAACCGCGGACGAGCGCCTCGCTCATCGAACCGGCTCCTACCATTAATAATTTCATATTTCGTCACCTCTTCTGTTAGATTCGGTCTTGTACATGGTGCTTATCATAACAAATGTTAAGCCGAATATCCCCTTCTATGCTCGAATTGTAAAAAAAGGAAATAATGTAACCGCTTCTTCACATCCAACATCGGACAGTGAAAGTGACAGAATTCATTCGACGAGATATGATGGCAGTAATCTATTCGAACGAGGCGATTTTTATGAAACGAATTCTTGTGCGTGGCATAAAAGGGTATCAACGTGTCATCTCTCCATTGAAACCACCGACGTGCCGATTTTATCCGACATGCTCTCATTATGGGATTGAAGCGATTGAAAAGCACGGGGCGGTCAAGGGCGGCTATTTGACCGCACGACGTTTGTTGCGTTGCCAACCGTTCCATGCAGGCGGACTCGACTATGTGCCGGACGAGTTTGACTGGAGCGCGCCATTACAACGAGAGAAGCCACCTTCACAGCGAGATGTCTAATCGACGTCTCGCTGTTTTAGGTACAGATTCATGAACGGACTTTTGTTTTATTACAATACTTTTGACAATGTTCCAAGTATTCTGAAAAAATAGAGAAGTACAATTACATAAGGGGAAAGGGGACTTCAGCATGAGTCAATCGTTCAGTGAACTGATCGGTACGATTTCAGACTTTGTGTGGGGACCACCGCTGTTGATTTTGCTTGTGGGGACAGGCGTTTATTTGACAGTACGGTTAGGTGGCCTTCAAATCACAAAACTGCCTTACGCATTAAAGCTCGCCTTCTCGAAAAACCAAGACAAGACGTCACGAGGGGACATTAGTCACTTCCAAGCACTCATGACTGCCCTCGCGGCGACCGTCGGTACGGGGAATATCGTCGGTGTCGCCACGGCTGTCGTGCTCGGGGGACCGGGCGCGATTGTCTGGATGTGGCTGTCCGGGTTCTTTGGGATGGCAACAAAGTATGCCGAAGCCGTACTCGCCGTCAAATATCGAGTGACGGATGAGCGGGGACAGATGGCTGGTGGGCCGATGTATTATTTGGAGCGCGGTTTAAAGCAGCGCTGGCTCGCCGTATTGTTCGCGGCGTTCGCCTCGCTTGCCGCGTTTGGGATTGGGAACGGGGTCCAGACGAACTCGGTTGCGCTCGCGCTCAAGTCGACGTTTGACGTTCCGCTCTATGTATCCGGTATTTTGGTGATGGTGTTCACGGGTGCCGTCATCCTTGGCGGCGTCAAATCGATTGGACGCGTCGTCAGTTATTTCGTTCCGATCATGATCATCTTCTATCTCGGTAGTGGGCTCATCATCATGGTCATGAACTACACGCTCATCCCGGATGCGATTGCGCTCATCTTCAGCAGCACGTTCAGTGCCGAAGCAATCGGTGGTGGGGCCATCGGTGCGGCGATCCGTTACGGTGTCGCCCGCGGCGTGTTCTCGAACGAAGCCGGTCTCGGTTCGGCTCCGATCGCGGCAGCCGCTGCGAAAACAGATATGCCGGGCAGACAAGCGCTCGTCTCGATGACGCAAGTCTTCCTCGACACGCTCATCGTCTGTTCAATCACGGGGATCACCCTCGTCATGGGCGGACAGATCGGTTCAGGGCTTGAAGGCGTCGATTTGACGGCGGCCACGTTTGAACAGTTCCTCGGGCCGTTCGGCCGTTACGTCGTCACGATTGGGCTCGTTATGTTCGCGTATTCGACCGTACTCGGGTGGTCGTATTATGGGGAACGCTCGATTCACTACTTGTTTGGACAAAAGTCGATTATTCCGTATCGCATCGCCTTCGTCCTCGTCGCAGGACTTGGCGCGATGACGACGAACTTGAACTTGGTATGGGCGCTCTCGGACGTGTTCAACGGCTTGATGGCCATTCCGAACTTGATTGGCCTCTTGTTCTTGTCAGGGGTCGTCATCGCTGAGACGAAGCGTTTCAACCAGCAACTCGCGCTCGAGAACCGTAATCGAAAGGCGTCATGACGCCAAAACGCCACCTCGCTTATTCCGGAGGTGGCGTTCTTTTCTTTTTCACTTCTTCGAGTCGGGCTTGTTGTAAATGGTTGAACACTTGGGTGACGAACCCGACCATGATGCCGGTACCCGTAATGACGTAACCAATCGTGAACGCTTTCCCGAGGTCTGTCGACGGGACGAAATCACCATAGCCAATCGTCGTCAGCGTGATGACGCTGAAGTAGAGCGAATCAAGCCATCGTAACTCTTCGTAGCGGGCGTAAAATAACGTGCCGGACAAAATGGTGAGGAAGGCGAGACTGAACAACACCTGGAATTCAGGCTCTTTCAGCCCGCGCCAAATTCCTCGGAACATGCGGCGAAACGTCAAGAAGAACGAAAGCATATCCCCACTCCTTTCTGTATTAGGTTTGTTCGTGACAGAGGAGGGAACATCCTCTATAGTCTAGCGAAGAAAGGATGAAGGAGATGACGAAACCGATACCGAAAGAACAAGGTCTCGATCACAGCCTCGATTTTTTAAGGGAGGGATATCAGTTTGTCCCGAATCGACGGACGAGCTTTCAATCGAATATCTTTGAGACGCGGCTGTTAGGGGAACGTGCGATTTGTCTCGGCGGAGAGGAAGGAGCGGCTCTATTTTACGATGCCGACCGCTTCGTCCGGCAAGATGCGGCCCCGAAACGGCTCTTGAAGACGCTGTTCGGTGAGACCGGCGTACAGACGTTAGACGGTTCTGCCCATACGCATCGGAAACGGATGTTCATGTCGCTCATGTTTCCAGAAAATGTTAATCGCCTGACGCGAATCGTCGGGCGTGAATGGGAAAAGGAACTCAATCAAGCCGATGGGGAGACCGTCCTTTATGAGACGGCACAACGCGTGCTCATGCGCGCCGTCTGCGAATGGGCCGGTGTACCATTCGCTGAGTCAGAGGTTGACAAGCGTACCGACGAGATGCGTCTCTTGTTCGAATCGGGCACAGCACTCGGACCGAAGCACATCCTTGGCCGTAAAGCACGAGCTTCGGCTGAGGCATGGATCAGCTCGATGGTCGAGGAGGTACGGACGAAGCGCTTGTTGCCGAACGAGAAGACAGCTTTGTATGAGTTCGCTTGGCATCGTGACGAATCCGGTGAACTGTTACCGGCAGACGTCGTGGCTGTCGAAGTGATCAATATTTTGCGACCGACCGTCGCAGTGTCGATCTATGTCCTCTTCACGGTGCTCGCCTTGCATCAATTTGATGAAGCGCGAACGAAACTGGCAAACGGGACAGTCGACGCGACGGCGTTCGTTCAGGAAGTTCGCCGCTTTTATCCGTTCTTCCCGGTGACGGCAGCCCGGGTCAAGCACGATTTCGAGTGGGAAGGGTACAGATTCGAAGCAGGGACGCTCGTCTTACTCGACTTGTACGGGACGAATCACGATCCGGCGCATTGGGACGAACCGGGCCAATTCAATCCAGAACGGTTCGTCGATTGGACAGAGAGTCCGTTCACGTTCATCCCACAAGGTGGGGGAGACGTCGATTTCGGACATCGCTGTGCCGGAGAGCACGTCACCATCGCCATTATGAAAGAGACGGTTGACGTATTCTTGAACCGCTATCGCTATGACGTCCCGCCGCAAGACTTCAGTTACAGCCTTGTCGACTTGCCGAGCCTTCCGAAGAGCAGGCTCGTCTTGACCGATATCGAACGACGCGCATGAAAATGAACCACCCGGGATGGGTGGTTCATTTTGTGTGAAGCGCCAAGCGATTTGTAATTGGTGCGATGCGGCAATTGGTGTCGACCATGCGATTATCACGCTTCGGTTCATCCGCGCGTTCGATGCGCCATGGCCTGTCATGTCGTTCAGCGAGAGCGGAGGCGATATCATAGAGCGAGTGGCTCGTGTTCCCGTTCAATTGATACATGCCGGGACCTCGTTTCGTCAGGATGTCGAACAGCGCGTCGGCCGTATCTTGTAAAAACGAGCAAGACGGATACCAGTGCGTACTGGCGACGATGACGCCTTTTTGTTCCATTTCCTTCTCGAAAAAATCCATCATGTTGTTCGAGCCGGGGCGGTCCCCGATTTGCCATCCGAGCCGAACGATTTGAGCACCAGGGTTGGCTCGGGCGATCGCTTGCTCGCACGCCCGTTTATACGATCCGTATTCATCTTCGGCGTCGGGCCGGGTGTCAGGTGTGATGGGTCCTGTCACGTTGTCCGAGAAGACGGAGACGGTGCTCGTGAACAAAAATGGGATATCGTATTCCCCGCACAGTCGGGCGAGATTCGCCGCTGATTCGACGGGTCCCATCCCGATGTGAAGAAAATAGTCAGGCTGGACCGATTCGATAAAGGCGCGCATATCTGATTCTTTTTCGATGGAGACTTTTGAACGGTCCCACGCAATTGGTTCAATCCCGTGTCGTTCGAGTGTCGTGGCGACGACAGGTGCGACCGTCCCGTTCATTCCTGTGATGATTGCTTTCATAGATCTTCCTCCCTTCTGTTTGTATCATCCCACAGTTCGCTCGTTGACAAACCCACTCTTTTTCACTGTATGATAAAGTGGTATGTGGAGGAGATAATATGAACATTCGACAAGCTAAACCGGCAGATGCGACGAACGTGGCCCCGCTCGTCTATGCGGCCATCCATGACATCGCCTATTCGTTGACCGGAACGAAGCAGAAAGAACAAGTACTCGAGCGGCTCGCGATGTGGATTGGCCGACCCGCGAACCGTCTGAGCTATGAAAATATTTGGGTCGCGGAGAGTGAAGGGACCATCGCGGGCATTATCATCGCGTATGCAGGAATGGATGCACGGAAATTAGACGAACCGATTCGACAGTGGCTGATGGAAGCTGGCGAAACAGGGGAACTCGACGTCGAGACAGAAGGCGACGTGTTTTACATCGACTCGGTCGCGGTCGATTCACAGTTCGGGGGACGTGGGATCGGGACAAAGCTGATCAACTCCGTCACTCAGCACGCCCGTTCTAGACACATCCCGGTCGTCACGTTGAACGTCGACCAGACCAATCCTGCGGCAGCGCGCCTTTATGAACGACTCGGTTTTTATAAACAAAAAGAGATTGAGATTTCTGGCGGACGATTCGATTATATGGTATTGGATTTGTGAAAACGGACGAAAGTCCGTTTTTTCAGTCTTGAAACCGATGCATTTGTCGATGCCATCCGCTATACTAAATGCTTGAAACGAACTTGTGGATAAAGGAGCCTATACTTTATGGAATGGAGAAATATATTACGCGGCATGGCGATAGGGACGAGTGATTTGATTCCTGGCGTCAGCGGCGGGACGATTGCGGTCATTTTAGGAATTTATGACCGGTTGATTGAGGCGATTAGCGGGGTGTTCAGCCGGCACTGGAAAAAACATATCGGTTTCTTAATTCCGCTTGCGATAGGGATGGGAGGCGCGATTTTAGGGCTCAGCCGTGTCATCGAGTTTTTATTGTTGAATTATCATGCCCCGACCCAGTTCTTCTTCATCGGGTTGATTTTAGGGATTATCCCGCTCTTGTTGTTTGAATTCAAGTCACGGGCGAAGATGCGACCGGTGCATATCGTCGCGATGATTGTCGGAACGATTCTCGTCGCGAGTATGGCTGTCATCAAACCGGCGGACACGGCGGTCATCACTGACGTAACGATGGGAACGGCGCTGCTCCTCTTCTTCTCGGGTTGGCTTGGCAGTATGGCGATGCTCTTGCCTGGTATTAGTGGTTCGTTCGTCTTGTTGTTGATTGGGATCTATCCGACGGTCATCAGCGCCTTGTCGAACTTGAACGTGATCGTCATCGGAATTGTCGGGCTCGGTGTCGCCGTCGGCTTCCTCGTCAGCAGTAAAGTCATCCGTCATCTGCTCGCGAACTACCCGGGTATGACGTTCTCCGTTATTCTCGGGCTCGTCATCGGATCGCTCGCCGTCGTCTTCCCAGGTCTTCCGGAGACGACTGTCATGTGGGGATTAAGCATCGTCTCGTTTTTGGCCGGTTTCATGGTTGTCCGATTGCTCGGGAAATTTTCAGTATGAACAGAAGACGCGGCTCTCGCTATGGCGAGGCCGCGTCTTTTTAATAGATGAACGGAAGCAGACGTTTCCGGGACTTCGACCATACGGCGTAAGCATCGCCGAAATGTGCGGTCAACATCTTCTCTTCGATATGAATGCGCCATAATAGCGCTGCTCCCATCGCAATCGTTCCGAGTACTGCGAACCAGACGAAACTGAAGGTAAGCGCGAACCCGAACGTGATGAACAATAGTCCTGTATAGAGCGGATGCCGCAAAAACCGGTACGGGCCTGTGCTGACAATCTCATCCGTGGGCCGGACGACGACATGGCGCGTGAACTGATGTCGTAAATGGGTGATCCCCCAATACCGGAGGCCGACACCAGCTATGTAACATGCAAGTCCGATCAAGCGCAAAGGGACGCTTTGACGGGCATCCGTCAAGATCGAGTAACCGAGCGAACTTGCGAACACGATCACCATGACGGCCGAGACGACGTAAAAACTCATATGTTCGCTCCGTCCATCCTTCGTGTCGTCACGATTGCGGTAACGCCATAGCTCATAAAGCCAGGCTATCGAGGTGACGACGAATATTCCGTCGAGCCAATCCATAGCAACTCCTCCTTCACTCTCTTCTCACTCATACCCGTGGCTGTTTGTCCAAAAACCGTAAGGGCGGGTTGGATATGCTCTCTTCGACTTGTTCGCTACCCGATCAAAAAGACCCTGCCTGAGGACAGGCAGGGAATCAAGCGTGAAGCAAGTCGGGACGTGGTGCCGCAGTCTCGACAGGAGCTTCTTCTTTGATTAAATGGTACGTCAGGCACATCGGCTTCTCCGTACGTGGGTCGCGACCGATGATGGCATCGATGTGGAACACTTGGCGCAAGACGAGCGGACAGATGACTTCCTCGGCAGAACCCGTCGCGAGCACTTCGCCATCTTTCATCGCCACGATATGGTCAGCGAACCGAGCGGCTTGATTCAAATCGTGGAGGACCATGACAATCGTACGGCCTTGCTCGCGGTTCAACGTCTCGAGCAGTTCGAGCACTTCAAGTTGATGGGCCAAGTCGAGATACGTCGTCGGTTCGTCCAAGAAAATCAAATCCGTCTCCTGCGCGAGCGCCATCGCAATCCATACCCGCTGGCGTTGGCCGCCAGATAAGGCGTCGACGCTCCGGTCTTTATAGTCGAGCGTACCGGTGACGTCGAGCGCCCAATCGATGACTTCGTGGTCGCGTTTCGTCAATCGGCCGAATCCGGACTGGTACGGGAAGCGGCCATACGCGACGAGTTCACCGACCGTCAACCCGCTTGCACCTTCGGGGGTCTGCGGCAAGATTGCCATCTTTTTGGCGATCTCTTTCGTCTTGCACTTGGCGATATCGGCGCCGTCTAAATGGACCGACCCGTTCGAAGGAGAGAGGATTCGCGTCATCGCCTTCAACAACGTCGACTTACCGCAACCGTTCGGTCCGATAATCGTCGTGATTTGACGGTCTGGAATCGTTAAACTGAGCTGTTTGACGATTGTCTTGTCGCCGTAACCGACCTCGATGTCTGTTGTATGTATGCGTGACATGCAAATTCTCCTCTCGGGGGCGTCAAATGTGATAATGATTCTCAATGTCGTACTCACTATAGCAAGCGCTTCAGTTTATGTCAATCTTCATTTAGAGAGAAAACGGATTGTGCTTCCGTACGATACGCGGTATAGTGAATGAGAATGATAATCAATGACAGCGTGGACAGGTGGAAGGATGGTTGAGTGGGATGAAGGGACAAGACGTATTCGATGTGACGATTATCGGTGGTGGGCCAGCGGGACTATACGCCGCGTTTTACAGTGGCCTTCGTGGGATGAAGACGAAACTGATTGAATTTCAACCACACCTCGGGGGCAAGATTCATGTCTATCCGGAAAAGATGATTTGGGATGTCGGGGGTGTGACACCGACGACTGGGGCGAAGTTGATTGACCAGCTCGTCGAGCAAGGGCTCACGTTCGATCCGACCGTCGTCTTAGGAGAAAAAGTAGAGGCGATGACGAAAGACCATGACGGTCACTTCATTCTAGACGGCACGCATGGCCGTCACGTCTCGAAGACGGTCATCGTCGCAACCGGAAGCGGGATTCTCCAGCCACAAAAGATTGAAATCAGTGGGGCAGAGCGCTTCGAAGTGTCAAACCTTCATTACACAGTGAAATCGCTCATGCGTTTCAAAGGAAAGACCGTTCTCATCTCTGGGGGTGGGAACAGCGCCATCGATTGGGCGAATGAGCTGGAGCCGATCGCTGAACGCGTCATTTTGACTTATCGGAAAGAGGCGTTGAAAGGACATGAGTCGCAAGTGGAGAAGTTGCGCTGCGGGCGCGTCGACTGTCGTCTGTCGACTCGCATCAACGACTTGATCTCACGGGACGGGCAGATGATTCATGCGGTGGAGCTCCTGAACTGCGTCACTGGGGATAAAGAACACGTGGAAGTGGACGAAGTCGTGATCAACCACGGCTATGAACAGGATGCGACGTTATTAGGGGACAGCGAGCTTCATGTCGACATGAAGGATGGCTTCTACGTGTCAGGCAACGCGCGGAGCGAATCGTCTGTACCAGGGCTGTATGCGGCAGGAGATATTTTGACGCATGACGGAAAGGTTCATTTGATCGCCGGAGCATTCCAAGACGCGGCGAACGCCGTGAACAGCGCGAAGACGTTCATTGATCCCGAAGCGACGAAAGCGGCGATGGTGTCTTCCCATAACGAGCGTTTAAAGGCGAAGAATCGGGCCATCATAGAACAAACAATCATCAAGCAGTGAGGGAATCCCTCACTGCTTGATTTTTGGATAGTCGCATAGTTCGACGATGATACCGCCTGAATGGCGCGGGTCCATATAAATGAGGCGCCGACCTTTTGCTGTCGTCCGTAACGTGTCCTCTAGAAACGTGATGCCGTCTCGTTTGAGCGCGTCGATCGATTGCTCCAAGTCGTCGACTCGATAAGCGATATGGTGAACGCCTTTCCCCCGCGCCTTCATAAAGCGGGCAATCGGACTCGTCGGACTCGTTGGCAACAATAACTCGATCACATCTTCCCCGACGTGAATCACGGCAATCTCCGTCTCGACGCCGACGGCCGTATTCGTATAGCGGTCAATGAGCTCGCCTTGGAGGACGGTCGTGTAAAACGTGATCGCCTCGTCTAAATCACGGACGGCAATCCCGGTGTGGTCAATTTGCATAGTTATTCCTCCTTCTCCGTCTAGTGTGCCGAAAGTTGAACAAATTGTCACTTCACAACGTTTTCGGATAATCCGATATACTAAAAGAGGGAGGGACGGCGAAATGAACGGGAAAATCACCCTTGGCTTGATTAGTGCATTCGCGCTAGTATCATTTATGTTTGGACTCTCACTTGCAACATTCGTCGATTACCGCATTAATGAAGAACAGGTCGTGCTCGAACGACTGACGACTCATAAAAAGATTGGCCCGGCCGAAATTCTTTCGACGGAAGTGGATTTTCATTTGAACGGATCGAACTACGCCCTCCGTTTCACGGATGAGCCGCACATCACGTATTGGTTCAGTGTCGCCGAGCGGGAGATTCAATTCGACCGCATCGAGGCGCTCGACCCTCGTGACGTCGGCCAGAGGACCGCTTTGTTTGAAGAGATGCCGCCGTTGGCCATGGAATCGACGACTGCCGCGGAATGAAAAATGCCCGTCAACCGTTTCTTTTCGATTGAAAAGAACGGAGGCCGGCATTTTTTTATTTTATCGAGTCGCGCGCGCAGGGAGGATGTTCGTCATCGTATAAAAGGCCGACTGCCTGGACGCCATCTCCTGTTTGAGGATGGCATAGTGTAACTCGGGTTGAAGCGATGTGACGGTCAAACGGAGACGCATCGAAGGTTTTAACTGGTGACAAAATACCCGTTGCAGGAACGGAATGGCATCTTGTGCGACCTCGTCCGACCCAAAGAGATGAATCTCATGAATCTTGACATAGTCTTGGTTGTAATGGGCTCGGAAGATTCCGACGGCTTTGCCCGCTCGATGTAGCGTGTAGCAATAGTGGTTTCGTGCGAGAAAACGTCGCAACCGCTCTTCTGTCAACGGAAAGACATCTGACAGGACGAGCGCGTGCTCGTTTCGATGACGTAACCACGTCGCATAGTTACTCGGGTCAACGACTGACAATTTCCAATCGCTGAACGAGGCTTTTTCATATGGGATGAGCGGGAGAACGTAGTTAAATGATGTATGATAAGCCTCGAATCCATGTGAAGTGAACAAGTTTAGCTTATCTTGATCTTCGTCTTGGACGACTTGCAATAAGACCATCGTCTCGTGCGTGGTTTCTTTACTCAGTTGATTAAGGAGGCGACTCAACAACCCTTGAAAGACGTACCGATTTCGATACGCTTCGTGGCGGATGCGGATCACACGGTCTGTGCCGTCATCGAGGCGCTCGGTCGCTAGTGCCGCAATCGGCGTATTCCCGTCTAACGCGACGTAGACGTGATGCTGGGGTGGGGTGCTGAAAAAGTCGGGACCGTGACCGGGAGCGTACATCGCCTTGACGCTAAACCGAGTCCTTGCCGATAAGTTAGGCCACTCACAATACATGATTTCCGAATTCAAGTGCTCTCCTACTTTCTTGTTCGATGTATAGTACACTTAAATTGTAAGCGCTACCATCTGAAAGTAATAATGTAAAAATAATGAATAATTGAACGTAGGAAGACACGTAGGTGAGTCATTTTCACTACATCGATATGAGTCAAAAGGACCGAATGGGGGATGAATTGACTTTTTGTTTCAAGCGTCACGATTGTAAAATGATGGGTAACATAAGAAACTGTGAGATTTGTCTTTAGAACCATCTACATCGTTCTCGCTATGAGGCGTGCTATACTATGGATATGAATCCGTGAAGAGGTGTGCAATGAGATACGTATTTGCTTGTTTCGTCATAGTTAGCTTGGTGTTCGCGCCACTCGCGTCATCTGCGGAAACAGAACCGGTCGTCGTTCATGAGAACGTCATTATCGAGAACGACGTCGAACTATACGAGGGGTTTCGCTCGCCGAATGAGATGGTGTTTATCTTCATCTTGATTGTCTTACTGTCCGTCATCGGGCTCGGGATCATCAACGCGATCGAATAACGTGAAAACGTTCACAAAAATGCAATATGTGGAGCGTAAGCGTTTCCAGTTTTCTTTTATACTAAAGATGTAGGAAAGAGGTTCTGCACCAACTTCGTTCCTCCTTTTCAGATGAACACCCCTCGTTCATATCATGTTATTCGGGTCCGTCGATTCACGTCGACGGACCCCTTTTTTGTTGCATGAAAAAAGAACCCCTAAAACGGGATTCGTTTCTCTTTGGCGAGTCGCCGCAATCGCTTCGTCTCATCGAGATGACCGCGACTTTCAAGCAAGTCGATATACACTTTGAACGGTTCGGAACGATGTGAAAAGAAGGGGATATATTCGGCGAATAGTTTTTGCTCTGCTTCCGACAAGTGACCGCGCTCGACGAGCAGCTCGAGCTCTAGCATTTTCAGGGCTTGATAGTCTTCAAGTGCGTGTTCGTCGTCAGCCGCTTTCGCCAACATACGGTCGCAAAGGGTGACGACGCGGTGGTGGAACGTCGACCACTCTGTAGAGGTGAACGGATGGGCGAGTAACGTCGACAGCAAATCGACGCGGGACGAATCGACGTCTTTCGCAACGTGGAGTGCGGTGTAAAGCGATCGATCAATCCACACTTCGGCATTCGGTGCATCGAGGCGGTAGTAGTAAATGAGTTGGGTCAACATGTCGGTTTGGGAGAGTTTCAGGAGACGGAACGGGTCGCTCGTCGTGAACAGTGGCTCTTCACCCGCGGAAGACGAGAGGAGGAAGAACATTTCTTCGTACATCGTCCGGGCATCGGCGTCTTCTTCGGCATAGTATGTCAAATCCCGAATGATTTTCTTCGCGTGAATGTACCAGTTCTTTTGATCACGCTCGGTCATGACTTGATTCGGCAGCACATATAAATGATCGTAAGCGAGTTCGACAAAACGTTCGGCGAGAATAATGGTTTGTGAGAGCGAATGACGCTCATCAGATGACTTTTGCTCTTTATAGCGTGTGAATTGACTGAGCATGAAGTCAACATCTTTCTCTTCAATCAAGTGCTTTGGGGTATGGCGATACATCTCAACGATGATGTCTCGCAACGTGGCCTCACCGTACTGCTCTAACAACATTCGAAGCTTCCCGATGCGCATTTGCTCTCCCTCCTTTCAAGAGGACGTCGAACCGTCTGCCTGAAATGGGCAGACACCAATTAATATTCCTTTCCCGGTTTTCATTTGAAACAATCCTCCGGCCTCATGCTTAAGACGGATTTTTCCGACACCCGTTGTCAGAAGCGGATTTGTCCGCAATAATAGAAGAAAATCTAAAGGTAGAGGTATCCACTATGAATGAAGAGCAACGTTTGTCTCGCGTCGAACGACGGAAGCGAGAGCTTGAGCTTGAACAGGCTGAAGCTGAGCGACAACATAAAGATAATGACAGTCATGACCAAGGCGAAGATTCGCCCGTAGAGTCGGAAAACCGAACCGAGGAGTCAGAGCATCCGTTCTTGACACAAGACGAACGACACTCGCCGAATCAGAGCCAGCAAGGCAAAAATCAACAAGGGCGTGATCGAAAGAAGACGGTGCGGACGCCGAAACCGAAATGGCGGTTGCCTCTCGGGAAAGGCTCGAAACGCAAACGGGAAGCGCGGGACCAAAAAGCGCACTCGGCTGAAGCGAAACGCCGTGAACCGAGACGGGACACACCGCCGCCGCGGGAACAGCCGCCGAAAGAAAAGCGGAAGCGCCGCGGTTGGAAAGGGAAGGCGGCTCTTCTCTTATTGCTCGTTACGGTAATTGTCGGCTATATGGTGACGAATCCGTTCACGTTCCTCGTCATGGGCAGCGACGCCCGGGTCGGTGAATCGCTCTCGGGTTCTCGGACGGATTCGCTTCAACTGATTGAATTCGTCCCCCGTTCGCGGACGGTGCAAAACGTCTCGATTCCACGCGATACGTATACGGCAATCCCGTGTGAACCGGACCGTGAAGGGGATAAGATTACCCATGCCTTCGCCTATGGTGGCGCGACGTGTACGGTCGGAGCGGTCGAAGGGTTGACCGAGGCGTCCGTCGACGGGCAAATCGTCATCACGTTCGAGACGTTCATGGAGTTGATTGACACGGTCGGTGGCGTCAATGTGACGGCGACCCATTCGTTCAGCGAGAAAGGGTTTAACCAAACGTATGAGTACACGGAAGGCGTCTCCTACTCGATGGATGGCGACATGGCTCTCACCTATGCACGCCACCGGAAATCCGATACGGACGGGGCGAGGTCGAGCCGTCAAACGGAAGTGATGACGGCTGTGGCCGACAAGCTAGCGAGTCCATCGGGATGGACGAAGATTCCTGCGACGTACCGCTTTATGAAAGACGAGATGGGACTCGAGATGAACCCGCTCCAGATGGCATCCGTCGGCTTGACGATGCTCCTTCGTCCGGACGTCAACAAGATGCAAGTCGAAGGGCAGGATGCCTATATCAATAACGTCTACTACTATCAGCCGAACGAGGCCAGTGTACAAGCGATTCGGGACGCGCTCGACTTAACGTTATGGGGAACTGTCAGATAATTTTGTGAAACGGGTTTGATTCCATGGCGAAAGAGGAATTTTAATCAAATGAACTACTCTTTTGAGGAGGGAAATTTGAATGAAAGTCTTAGTCATTGGAGCAACCGGCAAGATCGGAAAACGCGTCTTGAAAAGTTTGGCGAAAACTCACCAAGTGACCGCTTTAATTCGTTATCCTGAACTGCAAGCAGAGTACGAGAAGATGGGTGCGCGCGTGCTGACTGTCGATGTCGAGAAAGAACTCGACAAGAAGATTCACGAAGCGACGTCCGGACAAGACGCGGTCATCATCGCCGCGACGGCTGGTGCCGACGGGTCGAGTAAGGAAATCGAACTGCTCGATCGAAGCGTCGCCATGAAAGCGATCGACGCAGCGAAGAAAGAGCGTGTCCGTCACGTCGTCTTGCTCAGCGCATACGGTGCCGATCAACCGGACGCCGCCCCGAAAGAATTGTTTAACTTTTTGTCAGCCAACAACGCAGCCGATGAGTATATCGAACATAGCGGGTTAAATTATACGATCATTTGCCCAGTGACCATTGTCGATGGAGCCGGTAAAGGCTCGATTGAAGCGTCTGAAGACTTGAACGACCCGAACGGTGCGACGATTTCTGAGACGGATGTCGCCACAGTGATTGCTGCCTCGCTCGACAATCGCGGTTTGTATGGCCGCCGAATTGAAATCATGTCCGGCAGTACCCCAATCAATGAGGCGCTTGACTTTGATAGTCGCGGTGAGGCTGCGACGGCAGGACGGACGACGCTTCGTCGGCCACAACGATAAAGGGAGGAATGTGATTTGATGGAACGTAAACTATATAAAGACCCGTCTGATCAAATGATTGCCGGGGTCTGTTCCGGCTTAGGGAAATATCTCGGTGTCGATGTGACACTCATGCGTATCATCTTCGTTGCGCTGGCGCTGTTCGGCGGACCGGGGATCCTCATCTATATCGTCTTGGCTATCGTCATGAAAAAACCGCCTTCAGAGTATGAGGCGGAGCAAGAGAGTCGTTATTAACTAACAGGCTGACCCGTCGCGGTCAGCCTTTTTTCA
>NZ_JNAA01000045.1:0-1842 GCF_000696055.1 Exiguobacterium sp. AB2 | reverse complement strand
AAGAGGCTGGGACATAACTCAGTAGATTTATAACAAAGAGGCCACCGGGAGCGACTTGTTCGCTCCCGGTGGCCTCTTGTCATTTTTATGGGTTCGTGCACGCGTTTCGGACTAAACAGATAGGGGCGACCTCTGATAAAGTTAAAGTGACCAAACCATAACTTTGGAGGTGCCCCTATGTACAAAGAGTATACCATGAACCAGTTGGTTTTGCCCCTAGATTTAGAAGTCCGTCTCCAGGAAAACGATATCGCCTTCGCCGTCCATGACCTCGTCGAACAGATCCCCGACGAGGCCTTCGAGCCGTTCTGGCGAACGACGGGCTGCCCGGCCTATCACCCGCGCATGATGATGAAGATCGTCCTCTGCGCCTACACGCAGTCCGCATTCTCGGGCCGAAAGATCGAAGGCCTACTCAAGGACAGTCTTCGGATGATGTGGCTCGCCCAGGGCCACGAGCCGAGTTATCGGACGATCAACCGTTTCCGCGTCCACCCGGCCGTCGCCCCAATCCTGAAGGCCGCGTTCGTCGCCTTCAGATGTCATCTCGTCGAGACCGGCGAGATCGACCAGGAGGCGATCTTCATCGATGGCACGAAGCTCGAGGCGAACGCCAATCGTTATACGTTTGTCTGGCGGAGGGCGGTCGAGCGATACAGCGCCACGCTCGTCGAGAAGTCGAACCAACTGTACGACGAACTGATGGCCGGTCAGGTCATCCCCGAGATCGAACGGGAGAGCCCGGACGCGCTCTCGATCCAAGAACTCGAACAGGTCGCCGCGCGACTTGAAGAAAAGATCGAGGCCATCGACGAGGAAATCGCCTCGACCACCGACGTCGCCGAACGGAAACGACTGCGTGCGGAACGGAAGGTGCCCCGTCGTCTCCACAAACAGGCCGCCGACTTCGCCGCCCGGAAACGCCGATACGAGGAGCACATGGCCACCTTCGGTACACGGAACAGTTACTCGAAGACCGACAGGGACGCGACGTTCATGCGGATGAAAGAGGATCACATGAAGAACGGCCAACTCAAGCCGGGCTACAACGTCCAGATCGCAACCGAAGGTCAGTACACGCTCGCCTATGACGTCTATCCGAACCCGACCGACATGAAGACGTTAATCCCGTTCCTCGATGAAATCGAAACGTTCTTCGACCTGCCCGCCCACATCGTTGCCGACGCGGGATACGGGAGCCAGCAGAACTACACGGACATTCTCGAGCGCCGGGGGCGCCTGCCCTTGATCCCGCATACGATGTACCGGAAGGAACAGAAGAAGAAATGGCGCGAGGACCCGTTCAACATCGCGAACTGGGCGTACGATGACGAGACCGACACGTTCACGTGCCCGGACGGGAGGCGGCTCTCGTTCAGCCATGAGTCCCAAAGGACCGATCGGAACGGCTTCACCCGTGATTTCCGTGTGTACGAGTGCGAGAGCTGCGACGGCTGCCCGTTCCGGGAGCTGTGCACGAAGGCCGAACCGGGGAGACACCGCCAGGTCAGCGTGAACGGGGCCTGGGAAGAACAAAAGCATATGACGAGAACGCTGCTTTCGGATGAGAAAACCGGTGCTCTCTACGCCCGACGCAAGACGGACGTGGAACCAGTTTTTGGATATCTGAAGGCTAATTTGGGTTTCACCCGCTTCTCCGTCAGGGGAAAACAGCGCGTGAAACGCGAGCTCGGCTTCGCCCTCATGGCGGTGAACCTACGGAAGTTCATCGCCAATGGCATCGGGGGAAGTGCAAAGAAGGGGTCCGGCCACCGAAAATCGGTGACCGGACCCCTCTTTTTATTGAAAATCTCCAAAACCGGCTAGTTATGTCCCAGCCTC
>NZ_JNAA01000044.1:0-78918 GCF_000696055.1 Exiguobacterium sp. AB2 | reverse complement strand
TGCCCTCCGGGGCGACCCGTGGTTTTTTGTTTCGTCGCGATGAAATGTTGGTAAAAAAGAATAACAACTTCAAGGGGTGGGGTACATTGAAAACGAAATTGATTGATTGGCCCACGTTCATCGGCGCGTTCTGCCTATTGCTCGCGGTGACGCTGCCGCTCGTCTTGTTCCCGGATGCCGGGAAGGCCTGGGTCGGGGCCGCGAACACGTTCATGCCGCTGACGCTCATGTTCCTCGGCGGGCTCGACACGCTCCAGACGGCGAGCATCGTCGGCGGGTTCCCGCTCATCTTCATCATGCTACTGCTCGCCTGGTCGTTCATGCGTGTGTCGAGTAAAGACATCCGCGCCTCGGACGAGTACGAATCGCCGACGATCCACATCAAGTACCGTAAGAAAAAGCGGTCGCCGTTTGATGCGTTGAAAGACCGCCCCCCTGAATAAGGTAGGCGCCCTCGTCACAGGGTGCCTTTTTTGAATCCGAATTTCAATGAATATGACAAATCGGTGAAGCGGACGTTCGGTGTGACAATTTCCCACTGTGCGCCCTCTAACTGAAATACTCCTGTAATGGTGTTTTAAAAAACCGATTGTTATAATGGTAGCGCTCATAGTCCCGCTTTTCGTCCTGTTCGTAAGGAGGTTGGGCACGAGCGACGTGTCTTGACAGCACGTTCTGTTTCCTGTAGAACAGAGGCTAGACGAAAAATATACAGTTACTAAAACAATGAAACTTCGTCATAGATGCATGAAAAATATTAAAAAAGGGTAGGGAATACGTTATGATTTCGATGCAAAAAGTCAGTAAAGTATATCCGAACGGCGTCGTCGCCGTCGATGATCTCGACATAGAAATCCAAGACGGCGAGTTCCTCTACGTCGTCGGACCATCCGGCGCCGGGAAATCGACGTTTATGAAAATGATTTATCGGGAGGAGAAGCCGTCGAGCGGTCAATTGTTGATTGACGGTATCGATGTCGGCAAGCTGAAGAATCGCCACGTGCCGAAACTTCGCCGCCAACTCGGCGTCATCTTCCAAGATTTTAAGTTGTTGCCGTCGCTCACCGTGTACGAGAACGTCGCCTTCGCCCTCGAGGTCGTCCAAGCCGACACGAATACGATGCGCAAGCAAGTGATGGACGTGTTGAACCTCGTCGGGCTCAAAAACAAGGCCCGCAACTATCCGGACGAACTGTCGGGTGGGGAACAGCAGCGCGTCTCGATCGCCCGCGCGATCGTCAACAAGCCGAAGCTCATCATCGCCGATGAGCCGACCGGGAACTTAGACCCGGACACGGCGTGGGGCATCATGGAAGTATTTGAAGAGATTCACCGCCGCGGTGCGACGATCGTCATGGCGACACACAACCGTGACATCGTCGATAAGATTCGCCATCGCGTCATCGCGATTGAGAACGGGAAAGTCGTCCGCGATGAAGAGAAAGGAGCGTATGGCTATGATATTTAAAAGTGGACTCCGCCACTTACGGGAAGGGTTCAAAGGAACACTTCGCAACGGGTGGATGACGTTTGCGGCCATCAGTGCCGTCACCATCACATTGTTACTCGTCGGGATTTTTGCGCTCGTCATGTTCAACGTCAACGAGATCGCACAAAACGTCGAGAACGACGTCGAGATTCAAGTGTTCGTCACACGGACCGCCGAAGAGGCGAACGTCGAACAGCTCGGACAAAACATCGAACAGATTCCCGGTGTCGCCGAAGTCACGTTCAGCTCGAAAGACGATGAGCTCGAGAACTTCCGCAAACAGTTAGGGGAAGACGCGAACGCATACGGTGCGGTCGAGAAGGACAACCCGCTCCACGACCGTTACATCGTCAAGGCGTCAGACCCGCTCGAGACCGAACAAGTCGCCGAGGCGGTGCAGTCGCTTGAGAACGTCGATAGAGTCACATACGGACAGGACTATATCGACAAGATGTTCGCGTTCTTCAACGGGATTCGCATCGGCGGACTCGTATTGATCGTCGGGCTCACGCTCATGGCGATGTTCCTTATCTCGAACACGATCAAGATGACGATCTTCTCGCGTCGCCGCGAGATTGAGATCATGCGTCTCGTCGGGGCGAAAAACAGCTTCATCCGCTGGCCGTTCTTCATCGAAGGACTCCTCCTCGGTGTGCTCGGCGCTCTCATCCCGATCGCCGTCGTCTACTTCGGCTACGATGTCGCATATAGTGCTTTACAACCATCGCTAGATCAATTGAATGGTGATATATTTAAGTTGATTGATCCATCGACGCTCACGACGCAAGTGTCACTCGTCTTGTTGGCACTCGGGGCGTTCATCGGGATCTGGGGATCGACGACATCGCTCGGTCGATTCTTGAAAGTCTAACTTAGATAAGGGGGAGTTGGCGGATGAAACGTTCGCTTGCGCTTGGGTTATGTATGACGTTACTTGCCGCGCCGGTCATGGCGACGGAGAAAGAGACGTTACGGGAACGACAAGATCGTCTATCCAAACAGCTAGAGGCATCCAAGAAAGCGCAAGCCGAGACGGACGCCGAGCTCGACATCACCGAGGCGGAGCGTGACGCGGTCTTGACCGAGGTGAAGGCCGTCAACGAACGGCTCGATAGCCTCAGTGAACAGATTGCCGTCCAGCAGGCTGAAGCCGACGCGGCCCGCACCGAGCTCGAGACGACACGCCGCCAACTCGCTGCCCAAGAGCAGTACCTCCAAGGCCAGAAGGCGCTCCTCAGTGAGCGTCTTCGTGTGCTTCAAGTAAACGAGGACCGGTCCTATCTCCAAGTCATCTTCGAATCCCGCACGTTCGGGGATTTCGTCACGCGCCTCATGACGGCGCAGTCGATCGCGGAGCAGGACCGGGACCTCATACATAGCTTCATGGAAGAAGTCGAGCGGCTCGAGTCGCTCGAGACGACGCAACGGACCCAGCTGTCGTTCGTCAAACAAAAAGAGCGTGAACTCGTCATCACGAAGCAGGCGCTCGACCGTGCTGCCGAGGAGAAGCAGTCGCTCCTTTCCGAACTGAACGAACAAGTCGAACTACTCGAGCTCGAACAGATGACGCGCGAGGAAGAACAGGCGCTCATGGACGAACAGCGCCGCATCATCGCCGGTCAGCTCGAGGCAATTGCGACCGCCGAACGCGAGGCGGCCGAAGCGGAAGCGAGACGACAAGCGGAAGCGAAAGCAGCGGCCGAGGCACAGGAAAAGGCGGACGCACAAGCGAAGGCAGATGCAGAGGCGCGAGCGCGCCAAGAAGCCGAGGCGAAGGCGAAGGCGGAGTCGTCACCGGGCACAGAACCTGTCGCGCCACCGGTTCCGCCAGCCGAAGCGGCTGAGAACGTGACGCAACCTGTGTCAACGTTCGTCCGTCCCGTCTCCGGGTACGTCTCGAGCCGGTTCGGCCTGAGGGCGAACCCGCTCACCGGGGCGCCGGAGTCGCATCGCGGCATCGACATCGTCAACGCGACCGGCACGCCCATCGTGGCGGCGGCACCCGGCATCGTCATCAAGGCGGCGCCGGCGACGGGCTACGGCAACGTCGTCTTCGTCTCGCACGTGTTAGGCGGCCAAGTGTGGACGACGGTGTACGGCCATCTCGACTCGATCACGGTCACACCGGGCCAGACGATCGCGGCCGGCCAGACGGTCGGAACGCTCGGCAACACGGGCTGGTCGACGGGGCCGCACTTACATTTCGAACTTCACCGTGGCGAATGGGCCCCGGGGCAACCGAACGCGGTCGACCCAGGTCCTTATATCGGCTATTGACGGAGAGACGCGTCCCAAATGTGTGGAACGCGTCTTTTCTTCTAAACTTTTTGCTATACTGAATGAAAGACTGATCAAGAGAAATGAGGGACTACCCGTGAAAAATTCAACCGCTGGACTACTCGCCGGCGCCACGTTCGTCGCTGGGGCCGGTGCAGGGCTCGCGACGATGGCGTTTACCGATACGACTGCTCTTCCGACCGCCATCCAACCGCGGAGCGAGGGCTGGGACAAAGTCGAACAAGTGCGCAAGCTCATCGAGGCCCACTCACTTAAAGATATATCAGACGAAGCGCTCCTCATCGGGGCGCTCGACGGGATGACCGCCGCCCTCGACGACCCGTATTCGGACTTCCTCGACGCGGAAGAGACGTCGCAATTCACCGATTCGATTGAGTCGAATTTTGAAGGAATCGGCGCGACTTTGGAGAAGAAAGGAGAAGACATCTTAATCGTCGCTCCAATCAAAGGCGCTCCGGCCGAAGCGGCCGGACTCCGTCCAGGGGATGTCATCACGGCCGTCGACGGCGAGTCGATTGAAGGGATGGCCGTCGAAGAGGCGGTGCGTCTCATCCGCGGGGAGAAAGGGACCGTCGTCACGTTGACGATTCGCCGCGGCGGGCAAGAGGCCGACTATGAGATCACGCGGGACACGATTCCAATCGAGACGGTGACGTCAGAGGTGAAGGAAGAAGCCGGCAAGAAGATCGGCTATCTGCAAGTGACCCAGTTCTCCGAACCGACCGACGACGAATTTTTGGAACAGCTCGAGGAACTCGAGAGTCAAGACATCGATAGCCTCATCATCGACGTGCGCGGAAACCCGGGTGGCCTGTTGCCGTCCGTCATCACGATGGTCGAAGGGTTCGTCCCGACGGACACGCCCGTCGTCCAAATCGAGGACGCCAACGGGGAGCGTGAGTCGCAGAGCGGCCGCGCCCGTGAGGCGAAGCCGTACGGCCTCTTCGTCTTGACGGACGAAGGCTCGGCCTCGGCGTCGGAGATTCTTGCCGGCGCGCTCAAAGAAGGGGCCGGGGCGACCGTCATCGGCAACAAGACGTTCGGCAAGGGTGTCGTCCAGACGGCGTTTGATTTAGAGGACGGCAGCAACTTGAAGCTGACGACGAGCAAATGGCTCACGCCGGATGGCAACTGGATCAACGAGAAAGGCATCGAGCCGAACATCGAGGTCAATCAACCGGACTATTTCAGCGTCAACCGCATCCTCGCCGAGGCGGACACGCTCGAGGTCGGTGATTACGGTGAATCCGTATCGAACTTGCATACCGTCCTCGAAGGGATCGGCTACGAGCCGGGCGGTCAGCCGGGTTATTATGGCGACACGATGGCCCGGGCCGTCTCCGCGTTCCAAGAAGACAACAATTTGACGGCGGACGGTGTCGTCAATGAAGAGACGGCGTCGGCGCTCGAATCGCGATTGCTTGAAGTCATTCAAGACGAGGCGAACGACGCCCAGTTGAACCGTGCGCTCGAAGAAGCTGCAAAATAAGGATTAGGGAAAGGATTGGACACGTGTGGACGTTCTACGAATGAGTGTACTCGCTTTATTGACTTTGATCGGTAGTCCGCTGCTCTGGGTGACGCTCGTCGCCCTCGCTTACATATCCATGACGCGCATCAAACGGGAACGGGCGATGTTCCGCTCGCGCCGGCGCTCGCCGAAATCAGATTGGATTCATTTCGTCTGGCCGAGCGTTTTGCTCGGGGGGCTCGCCTCGGTCGCAACCGTCTGGCTCGAGATGACGGTCAACGTCGAATGGCTCGTCACGTTCACCGTCCTGTACGCCCTCGTCGTCTTGACGATGCATCCGCGCTTCGTCAGCCCGGCGTTCCCGCTCCTCGTCATGCTTGCGGCCGTGTCGCTTCGTGACGTCGTCTCGTTCGGACCGCTCGACGAGACGGTCACTCGTTTCGCCGAGGTCGGCTGGCCGGTGTACGCGCTCGTCTTCGGACTCGTCACGCTCGCCGAAGCGATCCTGTTGCGCTCGAACGGGAACGTCGAGACATCGCCGACACTCATCTTGTCGAAGCGTGGCCAGTTCATCGGCGGCCACGTTGTCAAACGGCTCTGGTTCTTCCCACTCGTCGTCTTCTTGCCGCCGTCGTTTGGGTTCGACGGGATGGTCCCGGTCATCCTACCGATCCCAATCGGGGTGAGCCTCTTGTCGACCGGGGCGCTGCCGCGAACGCTCCTCGGAAAGTTGAGCACGTATCGCGGTATCCTCGCCGTCATCGCGCTCGGTCTGTTCGGGGCGTCTTACGCACTTGACGTGCCGTACGCCGGTTACGTCTTGATCGCGCTCTATGTATTGTATGAGCTCGCGTTACAGCTCATCAAACGTGAGAACCGGGCGACGACGCCGGTGTTCATCAACGGCAACCGTGGGGCGGTCATCGTCGACACGCTCCCGGGTTCGCCAGGGGAAGCGATGCAGCTCATCCCGGGCGAGTCGATTTACAAAGTGAACGGGACGGTCATCACGGGCGGGAGCAGCTTCTATGAGGCGCTCCAGCTTCATAAGCCGTACATCAAGCTCGAGGTACTCAACTTGAACGGGGATATCCGGTTCGTGCAGCGGGCGATGTATGAAACCGACCCGCATGAGCTCGGCATCTTGTTCGTCGGGGAGCCGATGAGCCCGCGGCTGCGGTTACGGAAACTATGACAAGGAGCATCCGCGATGGATGCTCCCTTTCAGATTGTTGACTAACAGAATGTTTTCGCTCATCCTCTTGGCGCCTCCGCTTTCCTAGGGGCGAGCAGGGAGCTGCATCGCGACGTTGTCGCTGCTGGGTCTCCCTCCATCCCTTAGGAGTCTACGGCGCCGTCGGATGAGCGTCGCGAGAGGCCGCCCCCGGGAGGCCGAAAACGACCGTCTACATAGCATTTGTTCAATTTTATGTCGGGCAGAGCGCCTCGAGCTCGTGGGACACAAAAAAACGACGAACCCATCCGCTTTTTGCGAATGGGTTCGTCAACAGCCAGAAAGGGAGCATCCGTGATGGATGCTCCCTTTCGTGTCGTCTTATCCTTCAAGTTTCGATGGTTTGAAGCCCATCGTCGCTTCGACGGCGTGTTGCCAGCCTTTGTAAAGATTTTCGCGGTGCGACTCGTCCATGTTCGGCTCGAACTTGCGGTCGAGTTTCCACTGTTGTTTAATCTCGTTTTGGTCTTTCCAGAATCCGACGGCGAGACCGGCGAGGTAGGCGGCCCCGAGTGCCGTCGTCTCGCTCACTTCCGGGCGCTCGACCGGGACGTCCAAGATATCAGCCTGGAACTGCATGAGGAAGTTGTTGTTGACCGCGCCACCATCGACACGGAGCGTTTTCAACTCGATCCCTGAGTCTTGTTCCATCGCCGTCAAGACGTCACGCGTCTGATAGGCGAGCGACTCGAGCGTCGCCCGGACGAAGTGTTCTTTCTCGGTACCGCGCGTCAGGCCGAAGATGGCGCCGCGGACGTCCGAGTTCCAATACGGGGCACCGAGCCCGACGAAGGCAGGGACGACGTAGACGCCGTCTGTCGTCTCGACACGGTTCGCATATTGCTCCGTGTCTTTCGCCGACTTGAGCATCCGGAGCCCGTCACGGAGCCACTGGATGGCTGAACCGGCGACGAAGATTGAGCCTTCGAGCGCATATTCGACTTTGCCGCCGTAACCCCAAGCAATCGTCGTGAGAAGACCATGTTCCGACTTGACGGCTTCCTCGCCCGTGTTCATGAGCATGAAGCAACCTGTGCCATACGTGTTCTTCCCTTCACCTGACTCGAAGCACGCTTGTCCGAACAAGGCCGCCTGTTGGTCACCGGCCGCACCGGCGATTGGGACTTCGAAGCCGAAGAAGTGGTACGGGATCGTATGGGCGTACACTTCACTCGACGGTTTGACTTCAGGGAGCATCGATTTCGGTACCGTCAAGATGTCGAGGAGCTCGTCGTCCCACTGTTGCTCGTAGATGTTATACATGAGCGTCCGCGACGCGTTCGAGTAGTCGGTGACGTGGGCGTGCCCGCCTGACAGTTTCCAGATGAGCCACGTGTCGATCGTCCCGAAGAGGAGCTCGCCGTTGTCCGCTTTCTCGCGGGCGCCGTCGACGTTGTCGAGGATCCATTTGACTTTCGTGCCTGAGAAGTAGGCGTCGATGAGGAGACCGGTCTTGTCACGGAACAAGTCGCCGTGACCGGCCGCATTCAACTCGTCACAAATACCGGCCGTCTGACGTGATTGCCAAACGACGGCGTTATAGACCGGGCGGCCCGTCTCCTTCTCCCAGACGACGGCCGTCTCACGCTGGTTCGTGATGCCGATGGCGGCAATCTCTTTCGGATCGATATCCGCCGAACCGAACGCCTCGGCCATGACGGCGAGCACCGAACCCCAAATCTCGTTCGCGTTATGCTCGACCCAGCCTGGCTTCGGGAAGTATTGTTTGAACTCACGCTGTGCCGTCGTGACGATTTTCCCGTCGTGGTCGAAGATGATGGCGCGTGAGCTTGTCGTACCTTGGTCGAGTGCTAAGATGTAACGTTTTTCTTTCTCCATAGAATGTTGCCTCCTTAGAAGTTGTGATTATGGGACGAGAATGCCGTAGATGAGTGCGGCGATGATCCCGCCGAGAATCGGTCCGACGACCGGGATCCAAGAATAGCCCCAGTCCGACGTGCCTTTGCCTTTGATTGGGAGTATCGCGTGCGCAATCCGAGGACCAAGGTCACGTGCCGGGTTGATCGCATAGCCGGTAGGTCCCCCGAGTGACATACCGATCGAGACGACGAGGAAGGCGACGATGAGCGGATTCAATCCGTCGGTGAACGTGTTGGCACTGAACGACAAAATCCCGAATACGAGGACGAACGTCCCGATAATCTCTGAAACCAAGTTGAACGGCGTGTTGCGGATGGCCGGTGCGGTCGAGAAGGTGGCCAACTTGCCGCCCGGGTCATCTGTCGCGTCATAGTGCGGTTTGTAGTGCAAGAAGACGAGACATGCCCCGATGAACGCCCCGATGAACTGTGCCAAAATATAAGCAGGCACGTCAGCCCAAGGGAATGAACCGGCTGTCGCGAGACCGACCGTTACGGCAGGGTTCAAGTGCGCCCCTCCGTAGATCCCTGCAGCGTACACCCCGATCATGACGGCGAAGCCCCAACCGAACGTGATGACGACCCAGCCCGCATTCTCCGCTTTGGACTGCCGGAGGACGACGCCGGCGACGACACCGTTACCGAGTAAAATGAGTAGCATCGTACCGATAATCTCACTAACAAATGCTGACATGTGATACTCCCCTTTCCCATATTGAATTTTGACTTACCACTTCATTATATCCCCTAATTGAAAGCGCTTCAAAACAAAGATATTCAAAAAAACCACTTTTTTATTTTCAAAGTGGCTTTCACTTGGTAAAACGCCGGATGAAATCGACGGTGATTCCGACGATAAAAACGAAGAGGACGCCTAGACTCATATATGTGAATGGCATCCAAAGGCGCGTCATCAAGTCGAATGCGATCGAGAGGATGACCACGCCATACAACAAGGCGAGGCGGCGTGAAATCTCTTTCTCACGATAACGGCTCGTCACCGTCGCGCCGAGCGGTGCCCCGATGAACGCGCCGAGGATGAGCGCGGCCGGGACAAGGAAGTCGAGCGTAAGCGACGGCAAATAGCCGACGAGTCCTCCGAACGCGATGAACAAGACGGCGGCAAGGCTCGTCCCAACGGCCCGGTGCGTCGAGTAGCCAAGCCAACTAACGAGGAGTGGGACGATGATGAAGCCGCCGCCGATGCCGAGGAGCACAGACAACAGCCCGGCGGTTGCCCCGATGACACCCGCGGCGACGGTCGTGTTTTCTTTCGGTCGGCGTTTCGATGTTTTCTTTAAGAGCGTAACGGCAAAATAAGATAGGATAGCGAGATAGAACACGTTCAGCAGCCAATCACTCGCACCGGAGAAGGCGAGGACGAGCCGGCTCGACAGTTGGGCCGTCACGGCACCAGTCAGTCCGATGAGGAGGCCGGTCGTCCAAGAGACGTTGCCGAGCGACGTATGCCGTTTCGCACCGGCGAGGCTCGTGCCGACGACGAAGAGCAGGGACGTCGCGACCGCCTCGGCCGCCGTATAGCCGCCGAACAACAGCACCGGGACGATGATGACCCCGCCGCCGATGCCGAAGAACCCGGACAAGGCGCCGACGATGGCGCCGAGCGGGATGAAGAGGAGAGACCACATGTCGACCAACTCGTTTCTACATAGATTCATCCTTTATCATAACGGAATGGGCGACATGTCAGAAGCGAATATTTGTTCGTGTATGTGCTATAATCAAATCAATTATGTAGGAACAGAAAGTGAGGAATCATCATGGAATCGATCCCGTTCGCATTACAATCGGAATATACGCCGGGAGGTGACCAACCGGAAGCGATTCGACAGCTCGTCGAAGGCGTCAACCGTGGCGACCGCTACCAGACGTTGCTCGGGGCGACCGGCACCGGCAAAACGTTCACCGTCTCGAACGTCATCCAAGAAGTGAAGAAGCCGACGCTCGTCTTAGCCCACAACAAGACGCTCGCCGGCCAGCTCTATTCGGAGTTCAAAGAGTTCTTCCCGAACAACGCCGTCGAGTACTTCGTCAGCTACTACGACTACTATCAGCCGGAAGCGTATGTGCCGTCGACGGACACGTTTATCGAGAAAGACGCGTCGATTAACGATGAGATCGATAAACTGCGTCACTCGGCCACGTCCGCCTTGTTCGAACGGGACGACGTCATCATCGTCGCCTCGGTGTCGTGCATCTACGGCCTCGGTAACCCGGAAGAATATCGGAGCCTTGTCCTCAGCCTCCGGGTCGGGAAAGAGATGGGCCGCGATGAGATGCTTCGGAAGCTGATTGACATCCAATATGAACGGAACGACATCGATTTCCAGCGCGGACGGTTCCGTGTCCGCGGCGACGTCGTCGAAATCTTCCCGGCGTCGCGTGACGAGCATTGTATGCGCGTCGAGTTTTTCGGTGACGAGATTGACCGGATTCGCGAGATGGACCCGCTCACGGGCGAAATTATCGCCGACCGCGAGCACGTCGCCATCTTCCCGGCGTCCCACTTCGTCACACGTGACGAGAAGTTACAAAAAGCGATCGTCAACATCGAGGCCGAACTTGAGGAGCAGCTCGAGAAGTTCCGCGAGGAAGGAAAGCTGCTCGAGGCGCAACGGCTCGAACAACGGACGAACTACGACCTCGAGATGATGCGCGAGATGGGTTACTGTTCCGGGATCGAGAACTATTCCCGGCACTTGAACCTGATGCCCGAGGGCGCGACACCGTACACGCTCATCGACTACTTCCCGAAAGACTTTCTGCTCGTCGCCGACGAGTCGCACGTGACGCTCCCGCAAGTGCGCGGGATGTACAACGGCGACCAGGCGCGAAAACAAGTGCTCGTCGACCATGGCTTCCGTTTGCCGTCGGCGAAAGACAACCGTCCGCTCAAGTTCGAGGAGTTCGAGAAGAAGTTGAGCCAGGCGATCTTCATTTCGGCGACGCCGGGTCCGTATGAGCTCGAACATACGCCGCACATGGTCGAACAGATTATCCGTCCGACGGGCCTCATCGACCCGACGATTGAGATTCATCCGATCAAAGGGCAAATCGACTACTTGATGGACCAAATCCGCGAGCGCATCAAACGGGACGAACGTGTCCTCGTGACGACGCTCACGAAAAAGATGGCCGAAGACTTGTCCGACTATCTCCGTGAGGCGGGCATCAAGGTCAACTACATGCACTCGGAAATCAAGACGCTCGAACGGATCGAGATTATCCGCGACCTCCGTCTCGGCAAGTATGACGTCCTCGTCGGAATCAACTTGCTCCGGGAAGGGCTCGACATCCCGGAAGTGAGTCTCGTCACGATCCTTGACGCCGATAAGGAAGGGTTCCTCCGTTCGGACCGCTCGCTCATCCAGACGATTGGCCGCGCGGCGCGTAACGCGAACGGGCACGTCATCTTGTTCGCCGATAAGATGACCGACTCGATGAAACGAGCCATCGAGGAGACCGACCGACGGCGGACGATCCAATTGGCGTATAACGAAGAACATGGCATCACCCCGCAGACGATTAAGAAAGAAGTACGCGGCGTCATCCGGGCGACGGTCGATGCCGAGGAAGAAGTGCTCGAGTCGCTCAGCTCGATGAAACCGGCCGAGCGCGAGGCGGCAATCGCCAAGCTAGAAGAAGAAATGAAACAAGCGGCCCGCGACCTCCAGTTCGAACGGGCGGCCGAATTGCGTGACTTAATCTTGGAGTTGAAGGTAGGGAGTTAAATGGCTGAGAAGAAAAATGCGATCGTCATCAAAGGGGCGCGCGTCAACAACTTGAAAAACATTGATATCGAGATTCCTCGGGACCAACTCGTCGTCTTGACGGGTCTGTCCGGTTCCGGGAAGTCTTCGCTTGCCTTCGATACGATTTACGCTGAAGGGCAGCGCCGCTACGTCGAGAGCTTGTCCGCGTATGCAAGGCAATTCCTTGGGCAGATGGACAAACCGGACGTCGACACGATCGAAGGCTTGAGTCCGGCCATCTCGATCGACCAGAAGACGACGAGCCGGAACCCGCGCTCGACCGTCGGGACGGTGACGGAGATTTACGACTACTTACGGCTCTTGTTCGCCCGGATCGGGAAACCGGTCTGTCCGAACCACGGCATCGAGATCTCGAGCCAGACGATCTCGCAAATGGTCGACCAAGTGATGGAGCTGCCGGAGAAGACGCGCCTGCAAATTCTCGCCCCGATCGTCTCCGGACGAAAAGGGACGCATGTGAAAGTGTTCGACTCGCTCAAGAAAGAAGGGTTCGTTCGTGTCCGCGTCAACGGGGAGACGATTGAACTGACGGACGAAATCGAGCTCGACAAGAACAAGAAACATTCGATTGAAGTCGTCGTCGACCGTCTCGTCGTCCGACCTGACGTCGAAGGACGGCTCGCCGATTCGCTCGAGACGGCGCTCCGCCTCGCGGACGGCCGAGCCATCATCGACAAGATGGACGGGACGGAGCTCCTCTTCAGCGAGCATCACGCCTGTCCGATTTGTGGATTCTCGATTGGGGAGCTCGAACCGCGCATGTTCTCGTTCAACTCACCGTTTGGCGCATGCCCGACGTGTGACGGACTCGGGACGAAACTCGACGTCGACCCGGAACTCGTCATCCCGGACGCGACGAAGACATTGAAGGAAGGCGCGGTCGCCGCGTGGCAGCCGACGAGCTCACAATATTATCCGCAACTGCTCGCGGCGATGTGCAATCATTTCGAAATCGACATGGACGTCCCGTTCGAGCGGTTGTCGAAACGCGACCAGGACCTCGTCTTGAATGGGACGGACGAAGAGTCGTTCCTGTTCCGCTACGAGAACGATTTCGGCCAAGTCCGGACGAACACGATTTTCTTCGAAGGGGTGCTCCGTAACATCGAGCGCCGCTACAAAGAGACGACGTCCGACTATATCCGCGAACAGATGGAGATGTATATGGCGACGCACGCTTGTCCGACGTGTAGCGGTTACCGTTTGAAAGAAGAGACGCTCGCCGTGAAAATCACGGGTCACCATATCGGGCAAGTGACCGAGCTGTCGGTCGTCAATGCGATCAACTTGTTCGACGCCATCACGAACGAGCTGAGCGAGAAAGATATCGCCATCGCCCGCCTCATCTTGCAAGAGATTTGTGAGCGGCTCAGCTTCTTGAACAACGTCGGACTCGACTATTTGACGCTGTCACGGGCAGCCGGGACGCTCTCGGGCGGCGAGGCGCAACGGATTCGACTCGCCACGCAAATCGGGTCGCGCCTCACAGGCGTCTTGTACGTCTTAGACGAGCCGTCCATCGGGCTACACCAGCGTGACAACGACCGCTTGATCGCGACGCTCAAACAGATGCGCGATATCGGCAACACGCTCATCGTCGTCGAACACGACGAAGACACGATGATGGAAGCCGACTATTTGATCGACATCGGGCCTGGGGCCGGAGAACATGGCGGGGAAGTCATCGCCGCCGGGACGCCGAAGCAGCTCATGAAAAATAAGAAATCGCTCACCGGTCAATATTTGGCGGGCAAAAAGTTCATCCCGCTGCCGACCGAACGAAAAGTACCGGACGAGCGCTTCCTCAAGATTTTGAAGGCGGAAGAGAACAACTTGAAAGGGGTCGATGTGTCGATCCCGCTCGGCATGTTCATCGCCGTCACGGGCGTGTCCGGATCCGGGAAGTCGACGCTCATCAACGAGATTCTGTACAAGTCACTCGCCCATCACATCAACCGGGCCAAGGCGAAGCCAGGGAAGCACAAGAAGATTGAAGGGCTCGACCAGATCGACAAAGTCATCGACATCGACCAGTCCCCGATTGGACGGACGCCGCGGTCGAACCCGGCGACGTACACGGGCGTGTTCGATGATATCCGCGACGTGTTCGCCTCGACGAACGAAGCGAAGATGCGTGGCTATAAGAAAGGCCGCTTCAGTTTCAACGTCAAAGGTGGGCGCTGTGAGGCGTGCCGCGGCGACGGGATTATCAAAATCGAGATGCACTTCCTTCCGGACGTGTACGTGCCGTGTGAGGTGTGTCACGGGAAACGCTATAACCGTGAGACGCTCGAAGTGAAGTATAAAGGGAAGACGATCGCCGACGTCCTTGACATGACGATTGAGGAAGGGCTCGACTTCTTTGACAAAATTCCGAAAATCAAGCGCAAGATTCAGACGATCTTTGACGTCGGTCTCGGCTACATGAAGCTCGGCCAGCCGGCGACGGAACTGTCGGGCGGGGAAGCGCAGCGCGTCAAGCTCGCCTCGGAGCTCCATAAACGCTCGACCGGGAAGACGATTTACATCTTGGATGAACCGACGACGGGACTCCATGTCGATGATATCGCCCGGCTGTTGAAAGTCCTGCAGCGCCTCGTCGAGAACGGGGACACGGTGCTCGTCATCGAGCACAACCTCGACGTCATCAAATCGGCCGACTACTTGATCGACCTCGGTCCGGAAGGCGGTGACGGCGGCGGGACGATCGTCGCGACGGGGACACCAGAAGAGGTCGCCGAAGTGGCGGCATCGTATACCGGCAAGTATTTGAAGCCGGTATTAGAACGGGATGCGGCCCGGGCGAAACCGAAAGCAGGAAAACGGAAGTAAGGTATAGAAATGATGAGAAACGGGAATATGATTGACGTGTATCCAAATTGACGTGTATCCAATTCGAAGGGGGAAATGAACGTGAAACAAGAAATGCGTGAACTGATTCTCCAGCAAGTGAAAGACGGCAAGTTGACGATCGAGGAAGGCATGACCCAACTCGAACGGCTCGAACGGTTAGAGCCCGAGCGTGTCCAAGCGCTCGAGGCGCAACAAGAGACGGAGAAGGTCGACGCCTACTCGGTCGAGTCGCTGACGACGAAATTGACGTCGGCGGTCGAAGGGCTCGTCACGAAACTGCGGGACAGCGATTTCTCGTTCAGCTCGAACTTCGGGCCGGAAGTGACGTACTCGAAGTCGTTCCCGTTCACCGGGACTGACATCGCGCTCGACTTGTTCAACGCCTCGGCGACGATCGTCTCGTCGGACAACGACGAATGTGAACTCATCGTCACCGGCCGTCCGCTCCGCCAGCAAGATGCGGACAAGGCGCTCGAACAGCTCCAATCGGCCGTGAAACACTCGGTCATCGGGGACCGTCTCGTCGTCTCGCTCCGTGACAAACTCGTCCGGGCGCACGTCGAGCTATACGTCCCGCATCATCATTTCGACCACCTGCACGTCCAGACGCTCAACGGTGAAGTCCGTGCCGACGGGCTCGATGTCGAGAGTGTGCGCGTCCAGACGGCGAACGGTCGCGTCGTGCTCCATGAGGTCCACGCCTCGGAACTCCTCCTCAACACAGGGAACGGCACGGTCGAGGTCGACGGTGTCGAGACCGAGCTCGTCCACGTCCGGACCGGCAACGGTGCGGTCATCGTGAGCGGGAAGTACGACAAAGCCTCGCTCAAGACCGGCAACGGCAATATCCGGGCCGAACTGGCGACGGCACGTCCGGCCAAGTTCGAACTCGCCTCGCTCGCGGGGAACATCCGTCTCGTCTTGCCGCACGGCGCCGAGGTCGAAGGGGAGCTCGAGACGAACTTCGGAGGACTCCACTGCAACTTGGACGAACTCGAGATCGTTCGCGACCGGAAAGACGTCGCCCAGCGACGCCTCGAATTCATCTCGGGCCGTGGCCAGACGCCGCGCATCGAGGTCGAGGCCGGAACGCGTACCGGAACGATCGACCTCGAGCACGGCTCGCAGCATACGCCGTCGACGTTCCTCGAAGAAGACAAGCATGAACCGGTGGACCCGGTCGACCCGGTCAATCCGGGTGACTTGAACAATCCGTTCCATCAGAAGTGATACACAACCCGGAGGCGATGCCCCGGGTTCTTTTATAGAGGGGGGATGAGATGCGACGATTTGTTTCAGTGTCCGGATGGATGATGATCGCGGTGCTGTTGCTCGTCGGATGTGACGAGGAGCAGCGCGTCGTCAACGGAAATGAGCCGGCTGACGACGAAGCCATCGCCGTCGCTTGGGCGTATGTAACCGCTCGAAACTGGGAAGAACCTGCAATCAATGCGGGAGGAAGTGCTGAGGTACAGCGTGTCACGGTCGATCACGGCTATGAACTGTTAGATGATACGTATTTTGGGAGCGAGGTGCTCGCAGTGTCGTTCGCGTCTGAACCGGACAGTGTCGTTGGTGTCCCGACAATTTTAGTCGAGCCGGAGTCGGACACCGTGGTCGGCTATATGCCGGGTGAATGACAGAATCATCGAAAACCTCGAGTCCAAGTCGGACATCATCAGGATTGCCCTTTCCATTGAGTCGGTTACGTCCTGTTTAGTCCGTAACGGGAAAGACGTACAGCGCCGCCCGAAAGCCCGCCCCTCAGGAAAGCGGCGTGCGGCCAGGGTGGCTAAAGGACGATCAAACAAAGGAGCATCATCCCGAGTGGGACGACGCTCCTTTGTTTGACGTTTGTGCCGTCTGGTCACAGGTTCATCTCATACTCCATCTGTTCCCAGTCCATCATCGGTGCGTCGTATAACGTGAACGAGCCGATAATCAACAAGATGAACAGAATCGGTCCGGCGATAAGCAGAATAATCCCGAGGTTGCGCATCTTTTTCGACCGGTTCCAGTAGAAGATGATGGCGACGATCATCGAGATGAGCGAGCCGGACAAGAAGAAGCCGACGATGTTCAAGATGAATAATAACAGGACCGTTTCGTTTTTCGTCGCAGCGTACTCACGCCACATGTCGACAAGCGACTTGATGAGATAGACGAGTGCCGCAATCCCGACGATGAAGATAAAGATGACGGCAATCAAAAATAGTGAGTTCATGAATTTCACCTCCTCCTAGTGGTCTATACCCTATTTACGATGCCGAGACGAATTTGTTTCATTTTTTTCTGACACACCACGACTCACTTTCGCTGACGCCAATCGTAGAGAGCTATGATACAATAATGAGCGTGAAAGGGGCAGATACTCATGCAAAATATCGTACGTACGGCTCAACTCGTTGAGCGCTTCAAGTTGAAAGTCGTTGCAGGTGAAGAAGGACTCCACCGTCCTGTCGCCACACCTGACCTCAGTCGTCCGGGGCTCGTCCTCGCCGGCTACTATACGCACTATGCGAAGAACCGCCTGCAAGTGCTCGGGAAGACGGAACTCACGTTTTACGCGAGCCTGTCCGAGGAGAGTCGCCGCGAACGCGCGAAGATTCTTTGCACCGAGCTGACACCGGGCATTCTCATCACGCGCGGCTTCGATATCCCGAAAGAGATTCAAGAACAGGCCGAGGCGGCGAACGTGCCGCTCATGCAGACGAACGCGGTGACGACGTCCATCGAGTCACAAATCACGAACTTCCTCGAGATGGAGCTCGCACCGATGACGGCGATGCATGGCGTGCTCGTCGACATTTACGGCGTCGGTGTCTTGATTAAAGGCCAGAGCGGTGTCGGGAAATCCGAGACGGCGCTCGAGCTCGTCAAGCGCGGCCATCGTCTCGTCGCCGATGACTCGGTCGAGATTCGCCAGACGGGCGACCAACTGCTCGTCGGGTCGGCACCGAAACTCATCCGGCACTTGCTCGAAATTCGCGGAATCGGCATCATCGATGTCATGACGCTCTTCGGAGCCGGGGCCGTTCGCTCGCACAAGAAGATAAGTCTCATCGTCAACCTCGAGAACTGGGATGCGGGGAAAGTATATGACCGTGTCGGGCTCGACCATAACACGATGAAGATTATCGACAGCGAAGTACCGCTCCTCACGATCCCGGTCCGTCCGGGACGTAACTTGGCCGTCATCGTCGAAGTCGCGGCGATGAACTATCGCCTGCAAAACATGGGCATCAATACCGCGGAAGAGTTCGCCGAACGTCTCGCGAACGCGATCCACGATAACGAAGGGGACATGGAATGATGGTGGAGCCGACGTTTGATCGTGTAGCGTTTGAAATCGGGTCGCTCCCGATTTACTGGTACGGGATGATTATCGCCTTCGGGGCGATGCTCGGACTTGTGCTCGCCTTGTTCGAAGCGAAACGGATCAACTATGATTCGGAACGACTCGTCGACGTCGTCATCTGGTCGATCCCAATCAGTATCGTCTTCGCCCGTGTGTATTACGTCGTCTTCCAGTGGGACTACTATAGCCAAAACCTCGGGCAAATCATCGACATCCGGCAAGGCGGGATTGCCATCCACGGTGCGATTTTCGGGGCGCTCCTCGTCGTCGTGATCTACAGCATGCGCAAGTCGATGTCGTTCTGGAAAGTGACCGACATCCTCGCGCCGTCGCTCCTGCTCGGACAAGCGGTCGGGCGTTGGGGCAACTTCATGAACCAAGAAGCGCACGGCGATGAGACGACGCGTAGCTTCCTCGAAGAGACGCTCCGTCTCCCGGACTGGATCGTCAACCAGATGTTCATCGACGGCGTGTATTACTTGCCGACGTTCTTGTTCGAGAGCGTTTGGAACATCCTCGGTGTCATTCTTCTCGTCGTCTGGCGCGTGGTCGGCAATCCGCCGCGTGGCTACATCTTCTTGTCGTACCTCGTCTGGTACTCGGTCGGCCGCTTCTATATCGAAGGGCTCCGGACGGACAGCCTCATGGCAGGCGACTTGCGGACGGCCCAAATCGTCTCGATTTTGATGATCGTCTTCGGTATCGTCATGATGGTCGTGCGCCGCAAAGCGAAACGGTATGATGACCCTTCAGAGAAAGGACTGTTTGATTGATGGATACGTTACTGTTTGATTTGGACGGGACGTTGCTCAATACGAACCCGCTCATCCTCGCGAGCTTCCGGCACACGCTCGGCTACTACTTCCCGGACGAGACGTATCGGGATGAAGACTTGTACCCGTTCATCGGCCCGACGCTCGAGAAGTCGTTCCGTGAGCTGAACGAGCCGGAATGGAAAGAGATGCAGGCGTTTTACCGGAGCTTCAACATCGCGATGCACGATGCCCTCGTCGCCGAGTACCCGGGCGTCATCGAAGGACTCTATCGCCTGCACGCGAAGGGCTATAAGATGGGTGTCGTCACGTCGAAAGGACGTCCGGTCGTCGAGCAAGGATTGCGCTTGTTCAACATCGACCATTTGTTCGACGTCGTCATCACGGCCGACGACGTCGAAAACGAGAAGCCGCACCCTGAACCGGTCGAACGTGCCCTCCGCGCGCTCGAATCCGCGCCGGAACGCGCCGTCATGGTCGGGGACAACGACACGGACATCTTCAGCGGCAAGAACGCCGGGACGAAGACGGTCGCCGTCGGCTGGGCGCTGAAGGGCCGCGCCTTCCTCGAGTCGCTCGAGCCGGACGTCATCATCGAGTCGATGGAGCATTTCGAGGCGTGGCTCGACGAGGTCACGGTCCATGCGTAAGACGGAACGGTTCCGTCTCGCCGGGCCGAACCCGCTCTGGCAGATGTATCGGACGATTCGGTTCGTCCGCGTGTTCAAGAACACGGCCGTCGTCATGGTCGGCCGCTTCTTCCCGTCGGTGAAGGCGAAGCGTTGGTTATATCGGACGTTTCTCGGCATGCGGATCGGGGAGTATAGCGCCCTCGCCCTCATGGTGACGCCGGACGTCATGTTCCCGGAGCGGATCTCGATTGGACGGAATACCGTCATCGGATTCAACACGACGATTCTCTGTCACGAGTACCTCGTCGATGAGTATCGAATCGGCGACGTCTCGATTGGGGACGAGGTGTTGATTGGGGCGAACGTGACCATCCTTCCAGGTGTCACGATCGGCGACCGGGCCGTCGTCGGTGCCGGTGCCGTCGTCCATCGGGACGTCTTGCCGGGCGAGCGCGTCGTCGGGGCGAAGCTCCAAACGGTCGACACGAAATAGACACAATTTAGCACGAAATCAATTTCTTACGGTGACGAACGTCACGACTTGAAAATACTTGAGCGGTATCACTTTTTCACGAAGCGATACCGTTTTTTTGTGTCTTCAAGCGACTCGGGACGGCTAACAAGTTTTTGCCGAAAAGCAATTATGAGACCCTATAAAATATATTCATTATAGAAGGAATATAGTCCCGATTTTTTTTAAGTTTTACAGTTGCCCTCGCCGTTTGAGTGCGGTATTCTTAACCCTGCAACTAAAAAACGATTTAGCATTTGATGTGGGGGATTTAGAATATGGAAGCGAACTATGAAGCTCTAATGACGCTACCCGAACCAGAATCTCCGCTCGCTGCGGAGCTCCACTACTATAGAGGTCGTCGCGCGTTACGAGAAGGTCGCCTAGATGAAGCGACTTTTTTCATGGCTGAAGCTACGGCTGCCGCCACGCATCGTGTCGATTACCATAAACAGTACGCTGAACTGTTATTTGAAGTAGGAGAGGTCTACCACGCCAACGACGTGTGGAAACGGGTGCTACAACTCGATGATACGGCGACAGAGGCCCTTTACCACCTCGCGAGCAACTGTGCCTACATCTCACAATATGAAGAAGCGGCCACGTACGCGAGCCGCTACCTCGAACAAGAGGCGAACGGCCCTTACGCGGAGTCGGTCCAGTCGCTCCTCGAACTGATCGAGCTCGAGCAAGAGCTTGAAGACGAAGAGGAAGACGAGTTGATCACGTGGCATACGGAGGTACAGCGTCAAATCGACAAAGGTCGTCTGTTTGCCGCCAAGTCGACGCTCGAGCGGTTGATTGACCGCTATCCGACGTTCTGGCCGGGCTATAACAATTTGGCGGTCGTCCATTTCTATCTTGGGAACGACGAGACGGCGTTCGAGACGCTCGGGTACGTGCTCGATGAGAATCCGGGCAACTTGCATGCGATTTTGAACACGATCTTGTTGCTCCATGAAGCCGGACAGTCCGAGGCGGCGCTCCAACTATCAGCCCCGCTGACGCGCGTCCGTCCGCTTCAATTCGAAGTGCGCTATAAACTCGCGACGACGCTCGCGCTCGTCGGGCATTACGATCACGCCTACGAAGAACTCCGGCTCTTGAAAGAGCGGGGCTTCCGTGGGGATTCACTGTTTGGGCATTGGCTCAGCGTCTCCGCCTACAAGACCGGACGTCTTGAAGAGGCGGCGACCTATTTGAACGGTGAGCAAGCGAAGCAAATCGAGGACAAACAGTCGTTCGATATTCGCGACAACCTCGAGTTCCGCTCGGCGCTCGTCCAAGGCTTGCGTCAAGAAGACGATTTGGCGCGGATCGAGATTATCCGCATCATCGCCAAACTTGAAGACGACGAGGCGTTCGAGGCGCTCGCGCTGACGAGCACGGTCACCGATGACGAGACGGTCATCGCTTTCGCGAAGAAGTGCCAAGCCGTCATCTGTGCCGTCCCGTTTAAAGGTGACGCACGTATCGAGCGTGCATACGAAGCGCTCGTCTTGGCTGAACGGCACGTCTCGGAAGCCGAGCAGATGAGCCTCGAAGGCGACTTCTACGAACGATTCGCGCGCCTGTTGCTCGGACAGCACACGTTTGACGACGTCACGGCATCGGCCGCTGCGCTCGTCTGGATGTTTTATGCGAAACGGGACGCGCTCGTCCTCGCGGACTGTGCCGACGTGTTCGGGGTCGACGTCTCGACGCTCACGGACACGATCCGTTCGTTCAAAGCGACACTCGAACGAGCATAAAGATAGACGATACCTCCCGAGGTTTCATATACTGAAGGCAATCAATTTCATGCAGAGGTGGTATCTTTATGACAGAAGAAAAAATCTATGACGTCATCATCATCGGGGCCGGCCCGGCCGGAATGACGGCGGCGCTCTACGCATCGCGCGCCAATTTGTCGACGCTCATGATCGAGCGCGGTATCCCAGGTGGCCAGATGGCAAACACAGAAGATATCGAGAACTATCCAGGGTACGACAGCATCCTCGGTCCGGACTTGTCACAAAAGATGTTCGACCACTCGAAAGCGTTCGGCGCGGAATACGCGTACGGCGACGTACAGCGCATCTCGGACGAGAACGAATACAAAATCGTCCACGCCCATAACCGTGACTATAAAGCACGCGCGATCATTCTCGCTTCAGGCGCGCAATATAAAAAGATTGGCGTCCCGGGCGAAGAAGAGCTCGGCGGTCGCGGCGTCTCGTACTGCGCGGTCTGTGACGGCGCGTTCTTCAAAGGCAAGAACTTGTTCGTCATCGGTGGCGGCGACTCTGCCGTCGAAGAAGGCGTGTTCTTGACTCGTTTCGCCGACAAGGTGACGATCGTTCACCGTCGCGACGAGTTGCGCGCCCAGAAGATTCTTCAGAAGCGGGCGTTCGACAACCCGAAAATCGACTTCATCTGGAACCACACGCTCCAAGAGATTAAAGAAGTCGACGGCAAAGTCGGCGGCGCACGTCTCGTCAGCACGATTGACGGCACGGAGACGGACTATGACATCGACGGCGTCTTCATCTATATCGGAATGAACCCGATCACCGGGTTCGTCCAAGATCTCGGCATCTTGAACGAACAAGGTTATATCGTCACGAACGAGGCGATGGAGACGAAGATTCCTGGAATCTTCGCTGCCGGCGACGTTCGCGACAAGACGCTCCGCCAAGTTGTCACCGCGACGAACGACGGATCGATTGCCGCGCAAAACGCGCAACACTATATCGAGGGTCTCCTCGAGGCGTTGCACGAACAAAACGCGTGATTCAACGGAGAAGGCATTGCGGGCGACCGCAATCCCTTCTCTTTTTTTCGAGCGTTCGCTATACTAAAGAGTGAAGAGCGCTACACACACGGCTCGGTTGTCAAAATTAAGGGGGCGTCATGGAGATGGAAGACTTTAAAGGATTAGAAGAATTGATCATCATCAGCGGGATGAGCGGGGCCGGGAAATCGGTCGCGATGAATAGTTTCGAGGACCTCGGCTATTTTTGCGTCGATAACTTGCCGCCGGTCTTGTTGCCGCAACTGATCGATGTCATCAGCTCGGTCCGTCCGAAAATCGCCGTCGCCATCGACACGCGGACGCGCGACTTCATCGATAGTCTGTTCATCGTCATCGATGACTTAGAAAAGAAGAACGTCCATCCGCACTTACTTTATCTCGAGACGCGGGACGACGTGCTCGTCCGCCGCTATAAAGAGACGCGCCGGTCACATCCGCTCGCACCGGAGGACGCGCCGCTCGTCGGCATCAAGATGGAACGCGAGCTGCTCGAAGGGTTCCGCGACCGGGCGCATACGCTCTACGACACGAGCGATTTGAAGCCACAGATGCTCAAGGACCGGATCTTGCTCCAGTTCAACGAGGAGCGCATCCCGTTCACGGTCAACTTCATGTCGTTCGGGTTCAAGCACGGCGTGCCGCTCGACATCGACCTGTTGTTCGACGTCCGCTTCATCACGAACCCGTTCTACATCCCGGAGCTCCGTCCGCTCACGGGCCAGACGAGCGAGGTGCAAGACTACGTCATGTCGCACCCCGAGGCGCGGGCGTTCTATAAGAAACTGATTGACATGCTCGAATTCCTGTTGCCGCAGTATAAGCGCGAAGGGAAGACACAAGTCGTCGTCGCCTTCGGCTGTACAGGCGGTAAGCACCGCTCGATCACGTTCGCTGAAAAAGTATCGGAACATTTCGCGGAGCGCTATAACGTCAAGACCGTCCATCGCGACTTGGCGCACGCGACGAAGGAGAAATGAGATGAGACGCGATCGGAAAGTTGTCGCCATCGGCGGCGGTACCGGACTATCGACGCTCGTCCGCGGGTTGAAGCATTATCCGCTCGACATCACGGCCATCGTCACGGTCGGGGATGACGGGGGCAGCTCAGGACGGCTCCGCGACGAGTTCCATATGTTGCCTCCGGGCGACATTCGAAACGTCATTCTCGCCTTGTCGGAAGTCGAGCCGCTCATGGACAAGATTTTACAGTATCGGTTTGACAGCGGGTATGGCCTTGAAGGGCACTCGCTTGGAAACCTGATGCTGACAGCGGCGACGCATATTTGTGAAGGCTCGTTCGTCAAGGCGGTCGACGTCTTGTCGCAACTGTTGAACGCACAAGGTCGCGTGCTCCCGGTCACGGAGACGCTCATGACGCTCGCGGCCGAGTTCGAGGACGGGACGATCGTCAAAGGCGAGTCGAAGATCCCGCTCGTCGAAAAACCGATCAAGCGGCTGTTCTTGCTCGAGGACGGCATCAAGCCGGCACCAGGGGTCGTCGAGGCGATCCATGAGGCGGACGTCATCGTGCTCGGGCCGGGCAGTCTCTATACGAGCATCATCCCGAACTTGTTGATTCAAGAAGTGCGCGACGCCATCGTCCGCTCCGGGAAGCCGGTCGTCTATATTTGCAACGTCATGACGCAGCCGGGCGAGACGAAAGGGTACGACGCGATGAAGCATTTGAAATCGATTGAGGCGTATCTCGGCAAGTCGACGGTCGACACGATTGTCGTCAATAACGAGCCGATCGAGGACATCTACTTGGAGCGTTACCTCGAGGACGGCTCGGAAGAGGTCCGTTTCGATCGCAAGAAGCTTCGGAACTATGGCACGAACGTGCTCGCCGGTGACATCGTCGACTATAACCGCGACTACATCCGCCACGACTCGGACGCGATTGCCGGGCTCGTCATGCAGCGCGTCCTCCGTATCAAGAAACCACGCTCGTTCCAAGAGCTTGAACTGAAATAGAACGATTGATCAAGAAAGGAGGGGAATGAGATGAGCTTTGCTTCAGACGTCAAAAAAGAATTGACCCAACTGACCGTCACCGATGCCGAGGCGAAAGCGGAACTGTCCGCCCTCGTCCGGATGAACGGTGTCATCTCGCTCGCCCTCGGGCGCGGGATGACGCTCGACGTCTCGACGGAGAACGCGGCCATCGCCCGACGGATTTATTCCCTGATGAAACGACTGTACGACCACCACCTCGATTTGTTCGTCCGTAAGAAAATGCGGCTGAAGAAGAACAACGTCTACATCGTCCGCGTCTCCCAGCACGCCGAGACGATGTTGAAGGACCTCGAGATTCTCGGTGAGCATTACGAGATGATTCGGACACTCAACTCGGACATGACACGTGACGAGAATTTGGCCCGTGCCTACTTGCGCGGCGCCTTCCTCGCCGGCGGTTCGATCAACCATCCGAAGACGTCGTCGTATCACCTCGAGGTATACAGCTTGTACGAGAACCATAACCAGGCGCTCCGAGACCTCGCCAACCGGTTCGGCTTGAACGCGAAGACGCTCGAGCGGAAAAAAGGGCATATCCTCTACATCAAGGAGAGCGAGAAAATCTCTGACTTCTTGAAGCTCGTCGGGGCGACGCGCGGGATGCTCGATTTCGAGGACGCCCGTATCATCAAGGACATGCGCAACTCGGTCAACCGGCTCGTCAACTGCGAGACGGCCAACTTGAACAAGACGGTCGGGGCGGCGCTCCGCCAAGTCGAGAACATTAAGTATCTCGAGCGGACGGTCGGCCTCGAGGTGTTGCCGACGAAGCTCCGTGAGATCGCCGAACTTCGGGTCACGCATCAGGACGTCTCGCTCCAAGAGCTTGGCGAGATGCTCGAGACAGGACCAATCTCGAAGTCCGGCATCAACCACCGACTCCGGAAGATTGACCAGATTGCCGAGAAAGTCCGAAAGGGCGAAGAAATCGGCTCCTCGTGAGACCGGTTGCGCCAAAACCATTCTTCCTATATAATTAGCAATTGTGTATAGGATTTTGAAAAGCGAACTAAAGGAGCTTTATGATTATGGCGAATGATAAGAAACGACTTTCGCTCACGATTGACGCAGAACTTGACCGCGTCATCACCGAGCGTGCAAAAGAAATCGGGATTCCAAAAAGTGCACTCGTGACGTTTGCGACGAGCCTTTTCCTCAACCAACTCCGGGCGGAAGAGATGCTCTCAGGCAACACGAACGCAATCTATCAAGTCATCCGTAAGGACTATGAGTTGCTCACAAGTGTCCGCAACTTAGATAACTAAGCGAAAGGCTGACTGCGGTCAGCCTTTTTTTGGTTGCATCCGCCTGTGAAATTTGGAATAGTGGAGATATTGAATCGATAGGAGGTCGATGGAATGGGTCAAATCTTGCTCATCTTGTTGTTACAACTACTATACGTCCCGGTGCTCACGCTCCGGACGATTATGCTCGTTAAAGGGAAGACGGTCATCGCCGGATTGTTCGGGACGCTCGAGACGCTCATCTACATCTTTGCGCTCGGCATCGTGTTCCAAGACTTGACGACGCTCGGCATGGTCGTCTACGCCGTCGGATTCGGACTCGGGATCCTCGTCGGCGGATTCGTCGAGCGGAAGCTTGCGATTGGCTACAACATGATTCAAGTGCACACGCAAGAGTTCCCGGCCGAGCTCATCCAAAAGATGCGCGACAGCGGCTACGGGGTGACCCATTATCAAGGGCAAGGCCGTGACGGCGTCCGCTATCGCCTCGACGTCTTGGCGGCCCGGACGCGCATGAAAGAGTTGCGTCAGCTCGTCGAGCATTACGAGCCGAAAGCGTTCCTCGTCGCGTTCGACCCGATTGACTTCAAAGGCGGCTATATGATGAAAGGGCTCCGTCGCCCGAAATGACGGACGAGACTCACGGAAAGTGGGTCTTTTTTTGTGGGAACGGGAATAGGGGGTCAAAGGAGTGGGACGAATGAGACGAAAAACGATGTGGTTTTGGGTGATCGTGTTGATCCTTGTCGGAGGGATTGTGTACGGGCTGTCGTTTTTGCAGACGTCTTCCGGCGTCAAACCGCCGCTTCCAACCGTGAAGGTCGGATCGGTGACGGCCGAAGTGAAGCAGTCGACGTATTGTTGGGCGAATGGGGACGAGGCCGTCTGTGAAGATCACGCCCTGCCTGAGCCGGACGACTTGCAAATTGTGACGGTCGAACCCGGTGCAACGATTGACGTCTCGTTCCATGAAGCGCCGGACAATGAGACGTTCCATCAAATCGTGGACGGGGAACTCGTCCCGGCCGAGCGAATCGTCCCATCGGAGCCAGGCGTGTATCTGTTCGAGACCGGCGGGGACTGGGCGAATGGGGATAGTCGCTACGTGTTCGGGGTCGAGGTGACGGAATAAAGAAAATCCCTTCTCAGACGAGAAGGGATTGATGTGTTAACGCGTCATGACCTTGTCGATGAGACCGTAGTCTTTCGCTTGGTCAGCAGACATGAAGTAGTCGCGCTCTGTGTCGCGCTCGATGACTTCAAGCGGCTGGCCTGTGTTGTCGGCCATGATTTGGTTCAACTTCTCACGCATCTTGATGATCCGCTCGGCGTGGATTTTTATGTCCGACGCTTGACCTTGCGTGCCGCCGAGTGGTTGGTGAATCATGATCTCCGCGTTCGGCAATGCGAAGCGTTTCCCTTTTTCACCGGCTTGGAGCAAGAAGGCACCCATCGATGCGGCCATTCCGATACAAATCGTCGACACGTTCGGCTTGATGAAGTTCATCGTGTCATAAATCGCCATTCCGGAAGTGATCGAACCACCCGGGCTGTTGATGTAAAGCGAGATGTCCTTATCTGGGTCCTCGGCTGCAAGGAAGAGGAGCTGCGCGACGATCGAGTTGGCGACGTTGTCGTCAATCGCACTTCCGAGCAAGATGATCCGGTCTTTGAGCAAGCGTGAGTAAATGTCATATGCGCGTTCCCCACGACCTGTTTGTTCGATAACTGTTGGAATTAACATTGAATCTGCCTCCTTTATGTAGGTTGTAAACATATCATACCGTTATAGTCAATGTTGGTCAAACGATAGTCATCGTTTTTCACCTATTCCACCATTCTTTGGCGATGAAACGAAAAAAGAGGCCAGGCGTGTGCCTGACCTCTTACATATGATACACCCGGAGAGATTCGAACTCCCGACACCTGGCACCGGAAACCAGTGCTCTATCCCCTGAGCTACGGGTGCATGTTCTCTGACACGATTTATTATACATTTGTTTTTTTAAAAAAGCAATCCTGTTTCATGACCTTTTTTTGAAGCGGCGTGGAGTCGCTTCCGCTACAATAGGAGGCGAGGGGAGTGACCGAGATGCAACGGCAAGAGCAGCATCAAGTACAACGACAACAATTGACGCAAGACATGTTGCGGCGCCTGCCTGTGTTAGAGGCGGACCGGGCCGCCATCGTGTTCCAACTCGGACGGCTCGCGGCTCGAAGCGGACAGGTCGCCAAAGGGAACGGCATGGTCGAGTGGATTGCCGACGCGGGGGCCGGTTTCGAGGCGCGTCTGTTCGAGCAGATCGAGGAAGGGAGCGGGACGGAAGCGGAGAAGGCGCTCCAACGACAGCTCGTCCTCGCGCTCGACCATCGGGGGCTGTTGCCCGAGACGGATGCGATGCTCGCGGACCAATTCGGTGTCGAGGAGAGCGCCATCGAGTCAGCGCGCCGGGCGCTCTTGTTTCTAGAACCGACGGGCGTCGGAGCGAAAAACGAACACGAATGCCAATATCGACACGCGATCGAACACGACGACCCGCTCGTCTTGGACGTGTTCGAGGCGATGGAGGCGGGCTTCGACGATGTCCCGGGCCGTCTCGGGTTGAGTGCGTCCGAATTCGATCGCGTCACGCGCCTCATCGCGACGTTGCCGAAAGTGCCCCTATTATATGAAGAAACCGAACAAATTTTCCCAGAGCTCGAAGTGAGACGGGAGGACGGACAGCTCGTCACGACGTGGTTCACGCCGGCGCTCGACATCGAGGCGGACGCAGAGCTGACGTGGTGGCACGACACGCTCGCGATGCGGGCGAAGACGTTGCAGTCGATTTGGGACGTCATCGCGGAAAGGCAGGCGGACTGGTTGAACGGGGAGCTCGTATTACACCCGTTGACACGAAAAGAAGTCGCCGCGCGCATCGGTAAACATGAGTCGACGGTCGGGCGGGCGATTCAACAGAAGTTTGTCCGCACCGAGGGCGGCACGATGGCATGGCGTGATTTGTTCGTGCGGGCGACCGTGCGGGGACAGTCGCCGTTCATGATCAAACGCATCATCGCCGAGCTGATTCGTTCCGAGACGGCACCGCTTAGTGATCAGGCGTTGACCGAGGCGCTCGCGAACGAAGGGTATCACGTGACGCGACGGACGGTCGCCAACTATCGGGAAGCGCTCGGTTTCGGCAACTCGCGGGAACGGGAGCGGCAACTATGGAAAGGAGAGAGTTGAATGAAGCTGACACTTTATCGGCGTGACAACTGTTCGTTATGCGAGGAGGCGCTCGTCATGCTCGAATGGTTGCGAGAGGACTATCCGTTCGAGCTCGAGCAAATCGACATCACGACGGACGAGGCGCTCGAGGCCAAGTACTTGTTCGAGATTCCGGTCGTTATATATGAAGGGCACGTCATTAGTCAAGGGCGATATGATGACAGCAAAGTTGAAGATTTTGTTAAGTATACGCTTACATCGAAAAAAAACGTTTAGAGGGGTTGCAAGACGGAAAAGTGATTGATAAGATGAACTCGTAGCGGTGGGACGTAAAAATAAAAGTGGGACAAAAAATGTCCACACTTGAGGTCGAGGGGGAATGAGGCATGATCCAGCAACTGATTCACGTTCAGAAGCAAATCGTCCCAGACCTGCTCGACACGCTCCGACATCGTTACGACATCTTACACTATGTCCGTTTGATGCAGCCGATCGGCCGCAGGACATTAGCCACGAGCCTCGGGCTAACGGAACGAATCTTAAGGCGAGAGGTCGACTTCTTGAAAGACCAAGGTCTGCTCGCAGTCGCCACTCAAGGTATTTCCCTTACAGAATCGGGCCGAAACGTTCTTCGAGACTTGCATGAGGTCATGGGAGAGATCCTAGGTATCTCAGAAGTCGCACGAGAACTCGAGCAAAAGCTCGGCGTTCGCCAAGTCGTCATCGTACCGGGAGACTCGGACGAGACGTTCTGGGTCCAGCGGGATATCGGACGGGCCGCCGTCACGCAGTTAAAAGCGCGACTGGCACCGGACGACAATATCATCGCGGTCACAGGCGGGACGACGATGGCATCTGTCGCGGCGATGATGTCGCCCGACAAGAAAGAACGGCCGATGCATTTCGTACCAGCGCGCGGCGGACTCGGTGAGACGCTTGAACTTCAGGCGAACACCGTCTGTTCAAGGATGGCGGACCGGGCCAACGCAGACTATCATTTGCTCCACATTCCAGACGAAGTGTCGCAAGAGACGTTCGAGCGGATGGTGGAGGAACCTAGCATAAAAAATGTGCTGGAAATGATTAGAGCGGCGCGAATAGTGGTACATGGAATTGGTGAGGCCGAAACGATGGCGAAGCGCCGTCGCGCCACACCGGAGCATTTGCGGATGATCGAACGGCATGAAGCCGTCGCCGAAGCGTTTGGCTATTATTTCAACGCGGAAGGTGAAATCGTGCATCGGGTCAAGACGGTCGGCATTCAATTAGAAGAGCTCGACAACATGGACACCGTCATCGCGGTCGCTGGAGGGAAATCGAAGGCGCAGGCGATTGCCGCATATGCGAAACATACGCCGAACATCATTCTCGTCACGGACGAAGGTGCGGCAACAGAATTATTAACGTGTTATTAAAGAGTTGACCCCCGTTGGCTCTTCAATAAATAGCTTCTACCCTAAGGAGGAAATTAACATGGCAGTAAAAGTTGGTATTAACGGATTTGGACGTATCGGTCGTTTGGCATTCCGCGAGATCATCAAAAACGAAGGAATCGAAGTTGTTGCAATCAACGACTTGACTGACACGAAGATGCTTGCTCACCTTCTCAAGTACGACACGACGCAAGGTCGTTTCGACGGAGACGTTGAAGTACACGACGATCACTTCCTCGTAAACGGCGAGAAAGTTCTTACACTTGCAAACCGCAACCCAGAAGAACTCCCATGGGGCGAGCTCGGTGTTGACATCGTTCTCGAATGTACTGGATTCTTCACAGACAAAGAGAAAGCAGAGCTTCACTTGAAAGCTGGCGCGAAAAAAGTTGTCATCTCGGCACCAGCTACAGGTGACATGAAGACTGTCGTTTACAACACGAACCACGAAATCCTCGACGGTACAGAGACAGTTATCTCTGGTGCTTCATGTACGACAAACTGCTTGGCGCCAATGGCGAAAGTTCTCCAAGATCAGTTCGGAATCGTTGAAGGTCTCATGACGACGATCCACGCTTACACAGGCGACCAAAACACGCTTGACGCGCCACACCCGAAAGGTGACTTCCGTCGTGCGCGTGCGGCAGCAGCGAACATCGTACCGAACACGACTGGTGCGGCGAAGGCAATCGGCCTCGTTATCCCAGAACTTCAAGGTAAACTTGACGGTGCGGCACAACGTGTACCAGTTGCGACAGGTTCACTCACAGAGCTCGTAACAGTTCTTGAGAAGACTGTATCGGTTGACGAAATCAATGCAGCGATGAAAGCAGCAGCAAACGAGTCTTACGGTTACACGGAAGACGAAATTGTTTCTTCTGACATCGTCGGCATCACGTACGGTTCACTCTTCGACGCGACACAAACGAAAGTCATGACAGTTGGCGACAAGCAACTCGTTAAGACAGTTGCATGGTACGACAACGAAATGTCTTACACTGCACAATTGGTTCGCACACTCAAGCACTTCGCTGAAATCGCGAAGTAAGTTCGTGAACTAAATAGAATCAAATAGGAGCGGAAACAAGAGATTGTTCTCCGCTCTATTTATGAAATTGAAATGCACGACACATGGAGGCGAAGGTTATGAACAAACAGTCTATTCGTGACATCGATGTAAAAGGAAAACGCGTCTTCTGCCGCGTTGACTTCAACGTTCCACTCAAAGATGGCGTCATCCAAGACGAGACGCGCATCCAAGCGGCTCTTCCGACGATCAAGCACTTGATCGACGGCGGCGCGAAAGTCATCTTGGCGAGCCACCTCGGCCGTCCAAAAGGCGAGAAGAACCCTGAGTTCTCACTCGCACCGGTCGCTAAACGTCTCGCTGAACTTCTCGGCAAAGATGTACCCCTCGTTGAAGAGGCGTACGGTCCAGTCGCAGAAGAAGCCGTTTCAAAACTTGGTGAAGGTGACGTCGTCGTGCTTGAGAACGTTCGTTTCTACCCAGGTGAAACGAAAAACGACCCGGAACTCGCAAAAGGCTTCGCATCACTTGCTGACGTCTTCGTCAACGACGCGTTCGGTGCGGCGCACCGGGCCCACGCTTCGACGGAAGGCATCGCGCAAAACGTCGACACGGCAGTCGCCGGTCTTTTGATGGAAAAAGAACTTGAAGTGCTCGGCAAGGCGCTCTCGAACCCAGATCGTCCGTTCACGGCGATTATCGGCGGATCGAAAGTTGCTGACAAGATTGGGGTCATCGACCACCTTCTTGACATCGTTGACACACTCATCATCGGTGGCGGTCTCTCGTACACGTTCTCGAAAGCACTCGGGCACGAAGTCGGAACGTCACTCCTTGAAGAAGACAAGCTCGACCTCGCTCGTCAGTTCATGAAAAAAGCAGAAGACAAAGGCGTGAAGTTCTTGATGCCGGTCGACTGTGTCATTGCGAAAGAATTCGGCGAAGAGACATACGTCGGACCAGTCGATATCGACTCGATCCCTGCGGATCACATGGGTCTTGATATCGGACCGAAGACAGTCGAACTTTACGCGGAAGCGATTCGCGAATCGAAACTTGTCGTTTGGAACGGACCGATGGGCGTATTCGAACTTGATAAATACGCAAACGGAACGAAAGGTGTCGCTCAGGCACTCGCGGATAGCGATGCTTACTCGATCATCGGCGGTGGGGACTCAGCTGCAGCAGCTGCCAAGTTTGGCCTTGCAGACCAAATGAGCCACATCTCGACGGGTGGCGGCGCGTCACTCGAGTTCATGGAAGGCAAAAAACTTCCAGGCGTCGAGGCGCTTAACGACAAGTAAAATAGAGGAGGGTTATCGATGCGTAAACCGATTATTGCAGGTAACTGGAAAATGAACAAAACACTCTCGGAAGCAGTCGCTTTCGTCGAGGAAGTCAAAAACAACGTCCCGTCAACAGACAAAGTTGACGCGGCAATCGGCGCACCAGCTGTCTTCCTAGCTCCAATGGTAGAAGCAGCGAAAGGGTCAGACTTGAAGCTTGGTGCCCAAAACATGTACGACAAAGACAGCGGGGCATACACAGGCGAAATCAGCCCGGCCATGGTCGCTGACCTCGGCGTGACATACGTCATCCTTGGACACTCAGAGCGTCGCGAATACTTCGGCGAGTCGGATGCGTTCATCAACAGCAAAACGAAAAAAGCGTTCGAACACGGTCTTACGCCAATCGTTTGTGTCGGTGAAACACTCGAGGAGCGCGAAGGCGGCAAGTTCGAAGAAGTCATCAAGACGCAAGTCGAAGGTGGCCTCGCGGACCTCTCAGCTGACCAAGTGAAACAACTCGTCATCGCCTATGAGCCAGTCTGGGCAATCGGTACTGGTAAATCAGCGGACGAAGCAGACGCGCAAAGCTCATGCAAATATGTTCGTGACGTGGTGAAAGGCCTTTACGGTGAAGACGTGGCGGCTGCAGTACGCATCCAATACGGCGGTTCTGTAAAACCTGAGAACATCAAGGAGTATATGGCGCAAGAAGACATCGACGGCGCACTCGTCGGCGGTGCTTCACTTGAAGCTGCTTCGTTCCTCAAGTTGTTGGAGGCGATTTAAATGGCAAGACCAGTCGCCCTCATCATCTTAGATGGTTTTGGCATGCGGGACGAGACGTTCGGTAACGCGGTCGCTGCGGCGAACAAACCGAACTTCGACCGTTTCTGGGAGACGTATCCGCATACGCTTCTCAACGCGCAAGGCGAGTACGTCGGCCTTCCGGAAGGACAGATGGGCAACTCGGAAGTCGGTCACTTGAACATCGGTGCCGGCCGGGTCGTCTATCAGTCACTCTCGCGCGTCAACAACGCCATCAAAGACCGTTCGTTCTTCGACCGTCAAGCGATGAACCATTTGGCGGGACATGTGAAAAAGTACGATTCGAGCCTCCATATCATGGGCCTCGTCTCGGACGGCGGGATTCACTCGCACATTCAACACATGTTCGCTGTCGTTGAGTTCGCTAAACTTCATGGCATTGAAAAAGTCTACATTCACGCTTTCACGGACGGCCGTGACTGTGATCCGAAATCAGGCGCAAGCTTCCTCGAACAGACGGAAGCGAAGCTCGCTGAACTCGGTGTCGGTCAAGTCGCTAGCGTGTCTGGACGCTATTATGCCATGGACCGCGACAACCGTTGGGAGCGCGTCGAGAAAGTATACGACGTCCTCGTCCACGGCAAAGGCGAAGTCGGCACGAACGCCGTCGACGTCTTGAACCAGTCGTATGAAGCAGGGCTCACGGATGAGTTCGTCAACCCGACGGTCATCGAGAAAGACGGTCAACCGATCGCGACGATCAAAGACAACGACGCGATCATGTTCTTCAACTTCCGTCCGGACCGGGCGATCGAACTTGCGAAAGTGTTTAAAGAGAAGACCGGCTTCAAAGGCTTCGAACTTTCGAACACACATCCACAGAACATCTTGCTCGTCTCGATGACGAAGTTCTCGGATGAAATCGACACAGATATCGTCTTCCCACCGGAAGATTTGAAGAACACGCTCGGCGAAACGCTCGCCGCGCAAGGGTACAAACAGCTCCGCGCCGCGGAAACTGAGAAATACCCGCACGTCACGTTCTTCTTGAACGGACAACAAGAAACACCGTTCGAAGGCGAAGATCGCTTCCTCGTGCCGTCGCCGAAAGTCGCGACGTACGACTTGAAACCGGAAATGAGCGCATACGAGCTCACAGAAGGTCTCTTGGAGCGTATCGAGTCAGATCAATACGATGCGTATATCATCAACTACGCGAACCCGGACATGGTCGGTCACTCCGGTATGCTCGAACCGACGAAAAAAGCGGTCGAAGTCGTCGACGAATGCCTCGGTAAAGTAGTGGACGCACTCATTGCCAAAGGCGGCGCGGCGATCATCACGGCGGACCACGGGAACGCTGACCTCGTCACGAACCCGGACGGCTCACCGATGACGGCGCATACGACAGAACCTGTCCCATGTATCATCACGAAGCCAGGCGTTGAACTGAAACCTGTTCTAAAAGGCTCGCTTTGCGACCTCGCGCCGACGTTGATCGACCTTCTCGGTGCCGATCAACCGGCTGAAATGACCGGTACGTCAATCGTTACAAAAAATAATTTCCAACCAAAAAGGAGAGATTTAATATGTCAATGATTACAGAAATTTACGCACGCGAAATTTTGGATTCACGCGGTAACCCAACAATCGAAGTAGAAGTCTTCACAGAAGACGGCGGTTTCGGCCGTGCCCTCGTCCCATCAGGCGCATCAACTGGTGAGCACGAAGCAGTCGAACTCCGCGATGGCGACAAGTCACGTTACCTTGGTAAAGGCGTACTTAAAGCCGTTGCGAACGTAAACGACACAATCGCACCAGAACTCATCGGCTACGATGTCTTCGACCAAAACGCACTCGACGCTAAAATGATCGAGCTCGACGGTACGAAAAACAAAGGCAAACTCGGCGCGAACGCGATCCTCGGTGTCTCGATGGCAGCAGCACACGCAGCAGCAGACGAGCTCGGCCTTCCACTTTACACGTACCTCGGCGGATTCAACGCGAAGACGCTCCCAACGCCAATGATGAACATCATCAACGGTGGTTCGCACGCGGACAACAACGTTGACTTCCAAGAGTTCATGATCATGCCTGTCGGCGCGCCATCGTTCCGCGAAGCGCTCCGCATGGGTGCAGAAGTATTCCACGCCCTCAAATCAGTTCTTTCTGGTATGGGTCTCAACACAGCTGTCGGTGACGAAGGTGGTTTCGCACCAAACCTTAAGTCAAACGAAGAAGCGATCACGGTTATCCTTGAAGCGATCGAAAAAGCTGGTTACAAAGCTGGCGAAGACATCTACCTCGCAATGGACGTTGCGTCTTCTGAGTTCTACGACAAGTCGACTGGCAAGTACGAACTCGCTGGCGAAGGCAAGTCGATGACGACTGCTGAGCTCGTAGACTTCTACGCTGAGCTCGTTGACAAGTACCCAATCATCTCAATCGAAGACGGTTGCGACGAGAACGACTGGGATGGCTTCAAGCTTCTTACTGACAAGATCGGCCACAAAGTTCAACTCGTTGGGGATGACCTCTTCGTAACGAACACGGAGAAACTCGCTGAAGGTATCGAGAAAGGCATCTCGAACTCGATCCTCATCAAAGTTAACCAAATCGGTACGCTTACAGAAACATTCGACGCGATCGAAATGGCTAAAAAAGCTGGTTACACAGCTGTTATCTCGCACCGTTCTGGTGAAACAGAAGATGCGACAATCGCGGACATCGCGGTTGCGACAAACGCTGGTCAAATCAAGACTGGTTCGCTCTCGCGTACAGACCGTATCGCGAAGTACAACCAACTTCTCCGCATCGAAGACATGCTCGGCGATGTAGCGAAATACGACGGTATCAAGTCGTTCTACAACCTCAAAAAATAATTAAAACAACCCACGGATGGCTCTATGTAGCCGTTCGTGGGTCTTTTTGTTTCTGGAATTGCACATTTATTGCACATTTCGCTTTTTTTCTCGGTCGATTTGGAGACGGAAGGCGTTTGCGGCGTCCTTTTGTTTCGCCTCGGTGACGTGCGAATAGATGTTCATCGTCGTGGCAATCGACGTATGCCCGAGCCGTTCCTGGATGACCTTGATGTTCGTGTCATTGTTGAGTAGGATGGTCGCGTGCATATGCCGGAAGTCATGGATGCGCATCGGCGTCAGTCCGACCCGTGTGCAGATGCGTCGGTACTCGGTCCGGAGCAACGTGTCGTTGAGGTACTTCCCGAACGGCGTCGTGCAGACGAGATCGTCCTCTGGCTTCTCCCCAAACCGTAGCAGTAACTCGGCCTGTTCAACGCGCCAACGCCGTAACTCGGACATCGTACCGGCATCCAAATAGACGTCACGGTTTCGCTTAGTCTTCGGTGGGGTGAACTGATGGAGTTTGCCCGTCCGTGACTCGTGCCGCTGCGCGGCCGTCAATTGGGCGATGGACTTGTTGATATGGACGTAACCCTCGTCGAGATGGACACAATCCCACGTCAACGCCTTGACCTCGTTGCGCCGCGCGCCGGTCATGGCGAGCAGCACGAACGTGACCCAGTAGGGCGAGTGCTCCCGTGCCGTGTCGAGGAAACGGACCAGTTCGTCGACGGTCCACAGGTTCCGCTTGGTCTTCGTCTCCTTGCGCCGTTTCAAAAACATTGGTGCGTCGTTCTTCGTATAGCCCGCCTGTCGTGCATAATCGAACGCGGCACGGAACAGGACGATGCGCAGGTTGACAGAAGACGTCTTCATCCCTTTCTCTTTTTCGAGCATCGAGAGATAGCTTTCGAGGTGGCGCGCGGTCAATCGGTTGATGTCGTGCGTCCCCAGATGCTTCGTGATGCAGGTGATGAGCGAGCGGTAGTTCCGTCGCGTATTGATCGAGAGGGACGGGGTATGTACCTCAAAATATTCGTCGAGTAGATCGGTGACCGTGTACGTCTTGCGCCGTTCGTGGATGCTCGTGGCAATCTCGCCGTTCGCATACGCCTGTTCGAAGGCGCTCACCTTGGCCCGGAGCTCTTGTTTCGTGCTCGCGCTCAGATACTTCTGGACACGCTTGCCCCGGGCGTCGATGCCGAGCGAGAGGCGGACCTCCCACTTGCCTTTATCGTTTTTCTTCATGTTCATGTGTCGAATCCTCCTTGCTACTGTCATCATAGCAAACCCGCACCCGAGACGGTACAACAAAAAAAGACCCGCGCGGGGTCTTAGGCGTTGAGCAATTTAGCTTTCTGAGCGTCGAACTCGTCTTGTGAGAGGACGCCCGCGTCAAGCAACTGTTTGAGCTTGAGCAATTCGTCGGCCGCGCTTGCTGTGCTCACCGCGACTTGTGGCTGTGCCGGTTGGGCTAACAATTCTTCGACGTGATCGCGTAGCTTTAACGCAAGGTCGTACTCCGGTTTCGCGAACAAGATCGAGTTCTCATCTTTTACCGCGTCCTTCACGCCGGACGTGTCCTTGCTACCCGAGAAAATAAACTGAATGTATCCTGTCGTGAGTCCGGGCTTCTTGACCTGCACGCCAGACAGCGAACTGATTCGGATGTTCTTATCGCCGCCGCCGTTGTTCAACCGGTTCATGATGCCGCGCCGTGAAATCTTGATAAATCCATTCTCCACAGTCACGGTCGTCTTCCCATTCGATTTGAAATCAAATACGTTGTTCATTGGTTCTTCCTCCTTGGTCATTCTTCACGTCGATTATAGCATCTAATCTACTTATACCCATCTTTGTTAAATAAAGTTTCGGTTCGACAAACAAGTTATGACTAAATCCCAAACTGTCGAACAATATTTTACAAGGTTCGTCAAAATTGTGGTTGAATAGTAAGGTGATTTCGCACATACTATAGTCACAAGCACGAACGCTCGTTCGTGAAAAATAGGACGAAAGAAGGAATACGAATGGTAGAAGTCTCAGCCCCTACATCGAAGCTAGACAACGCAGCCGAATCGAACCAACTAAACCGAGAGCTTCTTTTTTTGATGAAATGACGGGTCAAGTCGCCGTGTTGCAGTTCACACTCGAAGACGTGTTCGATCGGACGCGCTGGGGTGAGCACAAACTGCCGGCGGTATTCTTGCCACAAAAAAAGAGAGCGTGACCGCTCCCTTACTTCCGCTCCCGGTGACGGGAAATCTGAAATTCTATAAACGCCCGAATCTCACGGATCTGTTCATCTGTGAGATTTTTTGTGTCGTCATCTGACAAGTTGAGGGTACGAAGTATCTTGATCTCCATGTCGCTGAAACGCATGGCGGCTTCGAACTTCGTCTCCTCTGGATCGTCCGACTCCCCCAAAAGATAACTTGTCGTCGTTTTTAATAACTTCGCAAGCTTCGGAATCATATCTGCCTCGATTTTACGTTTATCACTTTCATAATTTGAATAGGTGTTCGGCGACACCTTTAATTGCTCGGCAATAAATTTTTGCGTCAAACCTAAATCTTTGCGACGAGCAAAAGCCCGCTTGCCAATAGTAGTCATATCCGTTTCGCTCCCTCTACTCCCATTAAAAGTCTCCATTATCGTGGTGTCAACCATGATGTAACCTCCTTAAGTATACCGAATGAATTACAAAAGTATCAAATTGATTAAAATAAATCTCAAATTGTGATTGACATCTCATTTTGAGAAGTTTATAGTGGAGTCAAGGAGGTGAGGGAATGAGTCAAACCATCGACCGAACGACGCTCCGCGACTTGCGTGTCTCTAAAGGAATTACCCAGAAACATCTCGCGAGCAAACTCGGCATCGTTCCGAACGGATACTTCCGAATTGAGGAAGGGACGCGTAAAGTCACAGTCGGCGAAGCGCTAATCATCTCGGAAGTGTTGGAAGAGCCATTGGAGAAAATTTTTTTTACGGACAAGCTTCTCATTTTGAGAAGAGTACAACAGTTTGAGAATAATCTATAAGGAGAGTGTAACACGAATGAACCAATTAACGAAAGTGTTCGAAGGGCAAAGCGTCCGCATCCTCGGCGACAAGGAAACGCCGCTGTTCGTATTAGCAGATGTATGCAAGGTGCTCGAAATCGGAAACCCGAGTGACGTGAAGAAGCGATTAGAAGGTGGGGTCGTTAGTATCGAGGTCATCCTAGATGTGATGGATCGTGAGCAACAGGTCACGGCAATCAATGAAGACGGATTGTACGACGTCATCCTCGACAGCCGTAAGCCGCAAGCAAAACGTTTCCGCAAGTGGATCACAGGCGATGTTCTCCCGTCTCTTCGCAAAACAGGGACTTACGAGATGCCGAAACCACAACTGCCTCAGCAAGTCGTCGAAACGATGCCGAAGTTGTTCCGTGGTGTCGCCGACCTAATCGACTGGAAGGAAGTTGCGGTCGCTGCGCTCGATGAAGTTCAGATGGATATTCACGAATTGAAGAACGGCCTCACGTTGACGCACGGCCAAGAACTCGCCATCCAAGAAGCGAAACGTCGTCGGGTCCGCGATATGTTCGACCGCTACGGCGACGATCATCCGTTTCTCGACACGAAAGCGAAATTCCACAGCCGTTGCGGTAGCGACTTGAAGAAAGCGTTCAACGTGCCACGTTACGGCGAGATTCTACGGAAAGACTTTGAAGAGGCATTGCAATATGTACAGGCATGGCGCCCGCCATTCCAGTGAAAGGAGCACGCACATGAATGTCCAAGTCGTCACGCTCACCACGAGCGAACTCAACACGATGCTCGTCGAAGCCGCACAGAAAGGTGCCGAACTCGCGCTAAGCGCCACACAGAAGACGTGGCTATCGCAGAAAGAGGCGTGCGCCTACCTCGGCATCGACCGCTCTACCTTGACGGAACGGAGCTATTCAAAAGGATTGCCCGTTTATCGGGATGGCAAAACGGTCCGCTACTTGAAAAGCGACCTCGACGCCTTGCTAGAACGCTCGTAAACACAGAAAACGAACGAGGTAAAAACCCCGTCCGCTCATGATTCGACACCTTGAGTATACCACGGGGCGCCTCAGAAATGGAGGATAACATGCTCACCGAACGACAGACCGACATCCTGTTCCAGACGCTAGGCTACGCCGCTCTTGCATCACTCTTACTCACGATGCTACTCGGTCAATCCGACTACTACCTCGTCGGCGCCGCCGTCACACTCACCCTCGCGACAGTCTTCGCAGGGATCAGCTACCTCAGCACAAAGGGGGAGGACGCATGAAGCGCTACACACTCCAGGAACGCGAGGAGCAAATCAAGTTTCACCGCGCGTATATCCAAAACATGATTCGAAATTACACGGAATTGACGACCGGCCCCGAATCGGAACGTACCGTCATCATCTACCGTGATTTATTGGACCACATCGACGAAGTATTCGGTAAGGAGGAATATTGACATGACCCCATACGACAAAATCAACGCGCTCACTGACATCTCCGGTGACCTCACCGACATCCGCGAGAAGCTCCACCGCCTCGGCAACCTCAACGCCGACATCGACACGCCGCTCTATCAAGCGCTGTACCAAATCGAACAGGCGCTCCACTGGCAGAACACGCTCGCGCAGGATGAGCCAAAGAATGACGTTGAACTCTGGTACGAGCGCATGGCTAAAGAATACGGCGCTGAGCGCGTCAATCACATCTGCTACGACACGATGCTCAAAGAAATGCAAGGAGGGACAGCCGTATGAAACTCTACGAACTCACAAGCAAACGCCAAGAACTGCTCGACCTGATCGCCGCCATGGACAGCGAGGACCTCGAACTCTCGGACGCCGTGGGCGACACGCTCGAAGCACTCGACGAAGCCATCCAAGACAAAGCCGAGGCCGTCGCCTCGTTCATCTTCTCGCTCCAAGCCGACAGCGCCGCACTCAAACAGGAAGAGCAACGGCTCGCCGAACGCCGTCGCTTGAACGACGCCAAGGTGGAGCGCATGAAGACGTACCTCGCCGACATGCTCGAGGACGCGGACATCGACCGCATCAATGGATTGAAGTACACCATCGGCTTCCGCAAGTCGGAGAAGGTGGCTGTGACGAATCTAGACGCGCTCCCTGAGTGTTTCCTGCGCATCAAGCGTGAGCCGAACCTTACAGCCTTGAAAGAAGCGCTCAAGGCAGGACAGGCCTTTGACGGCGTCTCACTCACCACGAACAAGAACCTAAGCATCCGATAAGGAGGAACTCCAATGGCAACCAAAACCGAAGAACAAGCGGTCGAACCAAAACCGCTTAACATCCACCAAAAGATGCTCGAAGTCATGAAGAAAGTCGAGTACCTCAAGAAAGACGACAAGGTGGAGTTCAAGAACACGAGCTACAAAGGATTATCCGAAGAAAAAGTCACCTCGACCGTCCGCCAAGCCTTCGTCGAACTCGGCCTGGTCATGTATCCGATTCACCAAACATCGACCCGCGTCGGCAACCTGACGACAATCGACGTCACATACCGTCTCGTGAACGCAGACGGCGGCGACTACGTCGACATCGTATCGACGGGTGAGGGTGCTGACTCGCAGGACAAAGCGGCAGGAAAGGCCATGACATACGCCTATAAATACGCGCTCCTCCGCTCATTCGCCATCGCGAGCGGTGAAGACACGGACAAAATTCACTCCGCCAAACTCGATGAAGAGCTGAAAAAGAAAGCGAACGAGGCGCACGCGAACATCATCAAGCTCATGGATCAATATATCGCCCTCCGTGAAACGGGGTCACGCGAAAAACTCTATGAGTTCTTGAAAATTGAACCCGAGACGAACGACATCAATATGTTGAACTACGTCATCGGAAAACTGAATGAAATGGTGAAGGGGGCGCGCAAAGATGCAACTGCCTGAATATGACGAATACGAACGCATTGAAGTGGACCACGACGAGGCACACGTCCTCGACCTCATGGCTACGACCCAAGCCGACGAGCACTTCATGACCTATGAGCAGGAGCAAGCGTATATCAAGAGCATCGACACGCACGTCAACAAAATTTGGACGAAGAAGGAGCAAACACAATGATTAACCGAGTTGTATTGGTAGGCAGACTTACACGGGATCCTGAAATGCGTTACACACAGAGCGGCATCGCTGTCACGCGGTTCACATTGGCGTGCGACCGCCCGTTCACCGGGCAGGAAGGCAAGAAAGAGGCGGACTTCATCGACTGCACCGTCTGGCGCAAACAGGCCGAGAACGTCGCCCAGTATTTGAAGAAGGGCAGCATGGCAGGTGTCGACGGTCGCTTGCAGATCAGTAGCTACGAGGCGCAGGACGGCACGAAACGTCAACGGGCCGAGGTCGTAGCCGACAGCGTCCGCTTCCTCGAACCGAAGGCGGGCGGACAGTCGCAGTCACAAGGCGCACCGAAGACAGCAAAAGATTCGGACGCGTTCTCAAGCGGTGGGACTCTAGACTTTGACGAATCCTCATTACCGTTTTGATGCGAAAGGGTGAACATGTATGAAACTGACCGGAAACGAGATTGTCGATGCGATGGTGGGGTACGCCCCGCCGTCCATCGCCATCCCTCACACGTGGTTTAAGACCATCGTCAACGACAAAGGAAAGCCGAACATCAACGCGATCATCTTACTCTCGGAGATTGTGTACTGGTACCGACCAAGCCAGATGAAGGACGAGGTCACGGGCGAGTTCCTCGGCTATAAGAAACGATTCAAACAAGACTTGCTGCAGAAGAGCCGCAAGGGTTTCGAAAAGACGTTCGGCCTCACGAAAGACCAGACGTACACGGCACTCAAGTTTCTCGAAGAGCTCGGGGTGATTAAGAATCACCTTCGCCATGTTGAGACAGAAATCATGACGCTCAACAACGTCCGATTCATCGAATTGATACCCGCGAAGCGGAACGAATTGACGTACCCTGTCGTAGGAGAACGAGACCCTATCGTACAGAAACGAGAGGGCTATCGTATAGAAACGACACCCCTATCGTATGAAAACGAGACAAATACATTGATTACTAATACAGGGATTACATCTACAAGTAATTCTACTACTACTGGCGAGAATGAATTCCAGCAGTTAGCTGATTTATACACGAGTAAAATCAATCAAAACATTCAAGCCGTGTACGAGTTTCTCGAAGACGACCTAAACGAGTTCGGACTCGAACTTCTGACCGAGGCCATCAACGAGGCCGCGCTCGCCAACATCCGGAACTACAAATATATCCGAGGCATCTTGGGCGCATGGCGCGACAGAGGTATCACGAACATGCAAGGGCTCATCCAAGACCGTGACGCCTTCGAACAGAAGAAGCGCGCCAATCAGAACCGCAAGTCGTGGTCACCGAACAAGGAGACGGGCATGAAGAAGACGCCGGAATGGCTCGAAGAAGAGGGAGCTAAACAGCGCGAACATGACAAGCGCCGTCAGGACGAACTCGCCGCGAGTGTCCCGGACGACCACGAGCTCGAGAAGTTGCTCGCTGAAATACGGAGTGGATCATGAACGAACAAAAGGGGGACACAGAAATGAACATGCTTGAAAACTACATCGTCGAAGTTCACGATGTGGAAACGTATAACGCTGAATGGACGAAAGAAGACTGGGCCAAAGATAAGACCTGGGTCGAAGTGGACCATACGACGAACTGCTACGGAAGCAAGACACGTTCAAAGCGTGTCTACGAATTAAATGATTGGGAAGCGACGTTGAAACAAGGTTACTACTGGGCATAAGGAGGACGCAAAATATGGTCTACGAACGCATCGACGGCCCGACCCACTACCTGCTGTTCCCGAATCAACTGACGATCCATGCAATCGAAAACAACCGCCTTGTCGACACCAAGAAGCTGACCAGCGAAGAGATTGCCGCCGAGCTCGAATCGGGCGAATGGACGCTCCGATGAACCGACGTAAGAAGAAGCCGCAGACCTTCGTCCGGTATCGGGGAACGCGTGAGGTGTTCCTCGTCCGGTACGAGGGCGACACGCGGATCACCCTGTATCACGACATGAGCCAGCAAGAGTTGCAACGCCACTTGAAAGAGGGCTGGGAGGTACATCGTACATGGACAAACGGATGAGACGCATGATTATGACGCTACACGCAAACGGACTCTCGGCGAGCGACATCGCCAAGCGGTTCGAGATGGACACACGACGAGAACGTAAGGACTTTATCCTCACCACGATGACGGTCGAGGATGTACTTAGGGAGATGGGCGCGGCCGACCCGTCCCGTCGCATCCCACAAAAGCCGGAGATTCAGCCGGACATGCCGAAGCGTTTCGTCCCATTACACGAGAGCCGAAAGAAACGCCAGAAGCTGACGATTCGCAAGCTGACCGCCGAACAGCGCGAGTGGCACGAAATCGTGTGCGGCGTCTCGAAGAACGGGCGCCAGTTGCTCAAGAGCGGAAGCCGCCACAAGCTCGAACGCCGCATCGTCGAATATCTCGAGAAGGGATATGTGCAAATCGGCGGCATCTCGACAGACTTTTATTGCGACGGCGAGACGTACATGGCGCTCGTCGAGAAGAAGGAGGAACACCATTGATCGACACGAACCTCAAGCCGAAGCAACGACAATGCGAGAAGTTGCTCCGCGCCTACTACACACTACCGATGACCATCGAAAACTTGAAGATGCAGGCGGAAATCGCGCCGTCGACCGCGTCATACGAACCGAGGGAGGGACAGAGCCACGCGGCTCCGTCCTCGCCCGTCGAGACGCTCGTTTTTAAGCGAGACGTCATCCGCCTGAAAGAGAAGGAATACGAACTGCTCGCCACGCTCCGCGACGACAAACTACATCAACAGCTCGTCGACATCTGGGACATGCGCTACAACCCGCGCCATGACTACAACGACAGCCAGGTGATGCTCCTGCTCGGCATCGAGCGGAAGGCGTACTACAAACTGCGGGCACGGCTCCTCGGCTACATCGCCGACGTGTTCGGGCTCTGGGAGGATGGGAAAGATGACCCCGAAGTTCGCTGACGCCATCATCCGCAAACAGTTTTATAACCACATGACCATCCGACAGCTCGCCAATCTACACGAGGTGGACGAGGCGACCATCGAACGCATCGTGGCCGGCATCACACCGAAGAAACGTCACGAGACCGGCGGCATCGCACCACTCACCGACACACTGACCGAGGAACGGTTGCTCCGCTACATGGAAGAGTGCGCCTCACCGGCCCGCATCGCCTATCTCGAGGGCGCGACGAAGGACGAGGTGCTCGCGGTCGCCGAACAGTTCGGCCATCTCGACAAGTTCAGCGCCGAGGCGGTCGACCGGCGGAGGGAGGAGCGGAACCAACGGATCGGCGAGCTCGTGGCAGAGGGACGGACCTCGCTCGAAATCTCGGAGCTCCTCGGCGTCAATCGGACCACGGTCTACGACGTCTGCGCCAAGTACGGGTTCAAGTCGAAACGCGCCCCGAAGCTCCACAAGGACGGACGACAGGCCCGCGCAAATGAAATCGCCGCACTCGCCAAGGAAGGCTATAACGCCCGACAGATCGCGGAGAAGCTCGGTATCCATGTCGAGACGGTCCGCAACGCCAAGCGTGACTTTGGCATCCCGATGAACCGAAAAGCGAAAAAGGAGGAGACGACATGACGACCGACCTAAAGCTGCCCATCCGCATCGACGTGGTGCAGAAGCAGTACAAGAACGGTATGCAGCTCGACGAATTGGCCCGGTTGTATGAAGTGGACGAGGAGACGTTGAAGCCCCTTGTTGCCGAAATCGTTCCGAAAAAACGGAAAGAAGTGGACGGCCTGCGCTATACGACCGAAGAGTTGCGCGAGTTGTGCCTGGAAGCCAAGACGGTCACGGGGATCAAGACGCAACTCGGTCTGGCGAACGTCCGGCAAGTGCGTAGTCTCCTCGACATGCACGGACTCAGCGACCTCATCCAATCGGATGACCATGTCCGCCGCGAACGCTATGAGCGCCTTATCGAGCTGTTGGACTCCGGGCTGACGATATCGCAAGTCGCGTCCCGGACGGCGGTCTCGTATTCTACGGTCCGAAACGCCATCCGATATGCCATCGAACATCTCGGGCGGGATGACCTCAAACCGAAAAAGAAGGAGCCGATCACCATGGAACAACGGCAAGAACTCGCGAAACAGATTCAAGCTTTGCTCGATGAGCGCACCCCGATCAAAGAGATTCGAAAGAAATTCGAGCTCGACCACAATCAGTACGACGCGATCCGCAAACAGTTTGGTTTGAAAGCGAAACAAGGGCGACGGAAGTCAACGCAACCGCAACCCGCCATCCCGGAAGAGCATAAGGAGGAACCGACGATGCCAGACGTGACGACAGCCAGCCTAGAAAGCGCCGTGACTTCGTTCAAGGCAGAAGAGAAACCAGACCTAATCGGGATGCTCCACGACAAAATGGAGCACATTGCACGCGCTGAGCGCATCGAGCAACGTGTCCTGAACCGCGACAAGGCGGTCTGGGGCGAGTACCTCACGGCACGGAGCGAAGAAATCGAGGACGTGACGCACAACGTGGACGTGGTGGTCGAGAACGGCAAACTGATCGAGCGCACGACGTTGACGTACACACTGGAAAGGGAGTTGGGGAGATGAAAAACGTACTCGGAAGACAGTACCGATTAATGGACCATTCGGATTTTGCTTTCCTCCAAGAGGGTCTCATAGTAACAGCTGAGGAAATCGACAAACATGGAGTGCTTGTCACGTTCGACGACGAAGGGTGTTTCACGTTTGAAAAGGTCACCCACGAGCGATTTCTGAGATATTTCGAGTTATACGAACCGCAAGATGAACCTTCCAAACCCGCCCACTACGACACGGGCATCGACACGATCGCCTTCCTACGCGCCAACTGCCCGCCGGAACAGGTGGAGGGCTTCCTGCGGGGGAACGCGCTCAAGTACCTACAGAGGTACGACCGCAAAATGCAAGCGGTGGCTGATTTGAAGAAATGCCGTCACTACCTGGACATGCTCATCGAAGAAGTGGAGGGACGCGAATGATTACACTAACGTACATCTTCGGCGCGTGGGCGCTGTACCTCTTGGGGTATGCAGTCGGCAAGGCACGAGGCTACGAGGACGGCATGCACGGGGCGACGCACCTCATCGAGACGTATCGCATCACGGACGCCCAAGCGGCGGCGCGGGAACTGGAGGGGCGTGACTGATGGCACGGAAAGCGAATCTTGGGAAATATCTTGAAAAATTGGTCCTTCAATCGAACCACGTCTACCTTATGCGTCAAGAGGCGGTCATCCATCAAGCCCATGCGGCCGTGACGACTCTAAAAGGTGGCAAGTGGTTCTATGACAAGAAGGCAGGACTCGATTTCTACGGCGTCTATGACGGCAAATACATCACGTTCGACACGAAGGAAACCGAGAACAAGACGAGTTTCCCACTAAAGAACATCAAACATCACCAGTACGACACAATGATCCGTACCATCAAACAGAACGGCATCTCGTTCTTCCTTGTACGCTTCAACTATTTCGGTGAGACGTATTACTTGAGCGCAGAGCAGACGCGTCACTGGTGGGAACAACAGAAAGATGGACGCAAGAGCATCCCCTACGCGTGGTTTCAGGACAACTGCCGCGTGGTCAAGAGCCAGAGTGCAGCGGCGCTCGATTGGTTGAGCGTGGTCCGGGAGGAGCTCGGCGATGATTGAATGGACGGAGACGGGCACGGCCCTGCTGCTCATCTGCCTGATCGGGGCGATGGGGCTGTGGGGACTACGAGACTAGGAGAGTGGATAAAATGGCATTTGAAATCGAAAAAGGCATTGATGAAGCAGTGGAGCGGATGGTCGAAAAGTACGACAACTGGATGAACATTGTGATTTATCAAAAGTTGCAACAAATCGGTCGGCAACTTATCGACACGTATGAAAATAGCGATGGAAATTCGTCGCGACACGAACTGGAAGAACGTTCTCGGCTTTATCAGATTGGGCAACTCCTGTACGGATTGGAAGCAGAGGGCAAGTTCAATCAAACTTCCGACACGGTCGACAACTTGAAGTCACTTTATGACATGGGCGTTCGTTTGAAGATAACGTCCGGTGAAATCGAGAGAGAGTTCGACGCACTTTCAAAAACGTTTAAACTCACGCATCAAGTGCCAACAATCGAGGTTCAGCTCGTCAAGGATATCGCCAAGCTATGAAATACGAACTCATCCCACACGACGTCCGCAAACGGCATGTCCGCATCCAGTACAAGGGCGTCGTCATCGCAGACGGCATCGACTACGGCAACGGGTGGTACGAGGTGCGCCCTCGGCGTAAGCACTTCTACCCGCTCGACCGCTTGCACAAGATGATGAACGCGGAGCAGATCGGCGAGCTGTGCGAGAAGTCGTTTTAACGGGCAAGGGGCATAAACGATAAATTTTATTTTGATGCAGTTTCTAACTAACTTCTGACTTATTTCTAACTAAAAAAACGACAAGAGGAGATGACGACATGGACGAGTTGAAGACGTTGAAAGAGTTGGAGAAGCAACTGAAATCGTATATGGAGCGCAAGGGATTCGACGGGGACGACGAGCTGTGGCACTTGATCCAGACGCTCGAAGAGGACGTGCACATTGCAGAAGAAGAGGAGAGATGGGCATGATTTTATCAGAGCAGACGTTTATCGAGTTGGCAGGCAAGCAGGAAGTATTGGACGCGAAGATCAAGGCGGCGAACAACGTGACGGATTTGCCGCTCCGGCGGATTGAATTATATTACCGCATCGAGTTGGCCGAGTGTTTGAACGAGTTGAAGGGAGACTTCAAACACTGGAGCAACAAGCCCATGCGACGAGAGGCGTTTATCGAGGAATTGGTGGATGCGCTGCATTTTTACTTGAGTTATGTGAATCATATGGCAGAAAGCTACGATGCACAAGACGATATGCCCGGATATTATCAAGAGGAATATCGTTATCTTGAAGAGGGGTATCGCTTTTATGTCGATGTGCTGCTCGATGACGAGGAGAGATGTTTGAAAGAAACGCCAAAACACGAAATCGCCATTTCAATCATTACAGACATGAATTTTTACAGTTCGTTTGCGAAACTACTTTATCTTGCGGAAAGTTATGGAATCAAAGAACAGGACATCATCGACGCGTACAAGCGCAAGAACGATATTAACCACGAACGCAGTGACTCGGGGGTGTACTGATGCAACTGGACACACAAGCGACACTCAACGTCTTGATCGAGCGCAACCGACGCATCGCGGGGTACGAGCACAACTGCGACTGCGGACGAGCGGTGACCGTGGAGCAACCGGACCTCTTCGGAGGGAGCAAGGGCTATTGCCAGGCGTGCTATGACGAATTGGGAGGGGACGGGGAATAACGAGGACAAAACGGGAACAAAATGGGAACAATCCGGCGCATTAGATGAAGTAAGATGAAAGAGTAGAGGACTCGGAGACGTTCCCAACCACCGACGAAAACGGACGCTCCGAGGACTCGCAATATGCACGGTGGCGGAATAGGTAGACGCAAAAGGTAGCACGAGACGTTTCGGGTAGGATGTGAACCGCCGATGACCCGATTAACCCGTGTATGCAGGGTGCAAATCCTTGCCCGTGTTATTCACCAAGCAGGCGGGACAGACTCGCCCACATTGGCTGCATAGCCGATTAGATGCAAAACCCCAGAAGCCCTCGGGGTTGGCTACCGCCGGCACTTAGTTGCTATCGGAGCTTACAGGTAAACGACAGGCGCCCCTCATCGGGCGTCTTTTTTGTGCCTAGAATACCGCTCGCGTGTCTATTTCCCCCAGACGTCCCCGAACGCGCGCGGCCTTGTAGACATAAGGAAAGGAGGTGAGACAGTGGGGCTTAACCCTAAGCAACAACGTTTTTGTGATGAGTATCTTGTCAGTTTGAATGCCACTCAAGCCGCTATAAAAGCGGGTTACAGTGAGAAGACCGCCGGAGCGCAAGGAAGTCGTTTGTTGAAAGATGTTAATGTTCGAAAATATATAGGGGGGAAGCAACGTGAAACCTTTCTAGAGAACACGTTGACTCGAGAGGAAGTGCTGTCTCGCCTCTCTGATATCGCCGCTGGTAAGGTGCCTGAAATTAAAGAAGTGGTTACTCGGAAAGCGGAATACATTCCGAACGAGAACGACCCAGAAGGCAAGAAGATGACGATGGTTTATAACGAGTATGCCGAGATGATTCCGTTGCCTACAAAGAACAGCGATCGGAACAAGGCGCTTGAATTGCTGGGGCGTCATTACGCGTTGTTCACTGACCGTAAAGAGGTGGAGCATTCAGGTGCTGTCCAATTCATTGACGACATCGGTGGCGATGATGGATGAACGTAAAGCAAATCCGCTTGTCCGAGTTGCTACCACCGGCGTTTCATAACTCATGGTGCGCGTCCATCAACCCTGACGTCCTCAACGTCGTCGAAAAGGGTGGTCGTGGCTCTGGTAAGTCTTCGGACATCGCGCTCATCATGACACAATTGCTCATGCGGTACGCTGTCAATGCGGTCGGGATACGGAAAGTCGACAACACGATTGAACTCTCCATCTTTGAGCAAATGAAATGGGCCATCGAGGAGTCGGGTGTCTCGCATCTGTTCAAGGTGAACAAAAGCCCGATGCGCATCACTTACAAACCGCGCGGGAATTACATGGTGTTCCGCGGTGCGCAGGACCCGAACCGCATCAAGTCGCTCAAATCTGCTAACTTCCCGTTCGCCTTCGCATGGATCGAGGAGCTTGCCGAGTTCAAAACCGAAGATGAGGTCACGACCATCACCAACTCCCTGTTACGCGGCGAGTTGCCTGATGGTCTTTTCTATAAGTTCTTCTTCTCCTACAACCCACCGAAACGAAAACAGTCGTGGGTGAACAAGAAGTACGAGAGTGTCTTACAGCCCGCGAACACGTTTGTGCATCACTCGACGTACCTCGACAACCCGTTCATATCGAAACAGTTCATCGAGGAGGCGGAGACGATGCAGGCGCGGAATCTGTTCCGCTATCGCTGGGAATACCTAGGCGAACCGATTGGCTCGGGCGTCGTGCCGTTCAACAACCTTACATTCCGCTCCATCACCGACGACGAGGTTCGTAGCTTCGACAATATCCGTCAAGCGCTCGACTTCGGGTATGCGACGGATCCGCTCGCATTCGTCCGTCTCCACTATGACAAGACAAGGCGTCGCGTCTATGTCTTGGATGAGCGGTACGGCGTCAAGATCAGTAACCGTGAGATAGCGGAATGGATGCATTCCAAGGGATACCATCTGGCTGACACGACCGCCGACTCGGCTGAACCGAAATCGATTGACGAGTTGAAAACGCTCGGTGTCAAACGGATACGCGGTGCCAAGAAAGGACCCGACAGCGTCGAGTATGGCGAGCGTTGGTTGGACGACTTAGAAGAAATCATCATCGACCCGAGACGGACACCGAACACGGCACGAGAGTTCGAGAACATCGACTATCAGACCGACCGTGATGGTAACCCGAAGCCGCGGCTCGAGGACAAGGATAATCACAGCATCGACGCAATCCGCTATGCATTAGAAGCCGACATGAAGGCGAGAACGTTCGTCGTCGGCAAATCCATCACACGATAAGGAGGTGGTCGAGTGGACTACCAATACGAGTTAGACGCCATCCGAAAGGACGGCATCACGATCGACATCATCAAGCGACTCATCGAGAAACATGAGGGCCGCGCCGTTGAGATGAAACGACTCTACGAGCGGTACATGCAAAAGAACGTGCCAATCCAGTCGCGAGACTTGGATGACCCGATGAAGGTCAACAACAAGATTGCGAACGACTTCATGGGCGAAATCGTCGACACGAAAGTCGGGTTTTTCGCTGGGGTGCCGGTCACCTACAACTACGAGGACGACACGCCCATCGTCAACGACGCCATGCAAGCGTTCATCAACCGCAACCGCGTGGCCGATCTTGACGCCGAGGTGACGAAGTGGGCAGCCATCACCGGATATGGGGCACGGCTGCTCTATCTCGACTTGGATGGTGAACCACGAGCGGTCAACGTGCCACCGTGGGAGGTCATCTTCCTTGGCGACCTCGGAATCGACGAGCCTGAATATGCGCTCCGCTACTACACGTTTGAGACAGCGGACAAACCGAAAGTGCGAGCCGAGTTCTATGACGGGTTTTCCTACGCCACGTTCGAAGGCGAGGATGCGAAGTCGCTCAAGCCGCTCGATGGTGTGCAGGAACACGGATTCGAGAAGTGTCCGCTGTTCGGCTTCATGAACAACGAGGAATTGCTCGGGGATGCAGTCAAGGTGCTCGACGTCATCGACGCCTATGACCGGACGTTGTCTGATGTCAACAGTGAGATTGAAGCATTCCGCTCCGCTTACCTTGCGCTCTACGGCGTCTTGCCACCAGCGGAAGGGGAAGAGGAAGAATCGTTCGCCACGGCTGGGACGCTCTATCTCGGCGAAGGACAGGACGCCAAGTTCGTCACCAAGGTCATCCAAGACGCAGCGGTCGAGAATCACTTGAACCGTCTGCATGAGAACATCTATCGACTGAGCGGGACGCCCGACCTCACGAGCGAAGGGTTCGCTTCGCAGTCCTCAGGTATCGCCATCCGATTGAAGATGACGGCGCTCGAGAACAAGACCGCGACGTTCGAGCGCAAGTTCAAGTCAGCGACTGTCCGGATGTGGGAAGTGCTCGCCGATTACTACCGCTTGAAGCGGATTGAGATTGATCCGTACAAGATTGGCATGAAGTTCACACGCAACTTACCTGTCGACCATCTGTATGAGGCACAAGTGCAAGCGGCACTCCAAGGACGTGTACCGAACGAGTACCGGTTCGCGTTACTCAGCGGCGACCACAACCCTGCTCAGATGGTGGTGGATTTCGAAGAGGAGATGGCGGGGACGCAACCGCTCGACTCCGCACTGGTGGATGAGCCGCTATGACGTGGGTTCAATTCTTCGACCTGTTGTACGAAGCGCTCACCCGAAAAGAAAAGGACGCACTGCGGAACATCCGGCGTGAATACGAGAAAGTGGCGCGAGACATCACAAGTGAGCTCGGCGCCATCTTTTCGCGTTTAGCGGACGGCAAGCTGTCGATGCAGGACGTTCGGACGGTGCGTCGCCTGCAACGCTTAGAACAACGTCTGACGGCTTCGGCGCTCCGGCTAGGTAAGTACAACCGAACGGTCATCAGCAAGCTACTCGACGAATCCTACGAGTTGTCATATGGCATGCTCGCCTATGCGCTCGACATGGCGGTGGAACGGACGCTTGAAGGCAAGTCGCCGGGGTTGCCGGAACTGTTGGCTCTGAATGACGAGAACGGCATCGAGAAGTTACGGCTCAATCAGTCGCTCGAGAAGTCGCGGGACAAGGTGACGAAAGGCATCCAGCAAGCGATTCAACAGGGATTGACCGACGGGGCGACGTTTCAGCAGACTGCGGCGTCCGTTCAACGGGTGTTCGAGATGGATTACAACCGAGCCGTCGCGATCACGGAGACGGAAGTGCATCGCATTCGTGAGAAAGGGACGAACGACAAGGCGCAGGACGCACTGCGTCAAGGCATCGTCATGAAGAAACGATGGAACAACGTCGGGGATGAACGGGTCCGTCGCTCGAACAAAGCGAACCATCGTACGTTGCAAGGGCAAGAACGTGGCTTGAAAGAGCCGTTTGACCTCGGGTTCGGCATCACCGCGCAATACCCGGGCAGTAGTGGCACGCCCCAGAATGACATCCGTTGCCGGTGCTTCGCTTCATACGAGGTCGAGGGCATCCGTGAGTTAAGTATTGCGGACAACGAACAGGCGTTGCTAAGAGATTACGAAGCATGGAAGGCGGAGTGACATGAAGCGACCTGGTAACCCGAAACAAGATACCCCGACGCAAATCATCAAGTCATTCGTCGAGGGACACATCAAGACCGCTCAGAGCGTCGTCATCATCTGGGACGACGGTGAGAAGGTGTATATGGACCACAGTGACATGACGAACAAGGACTTGTTCTTCCTCGTCGGTGCCGCTGACGCTCAGATGAAGAAAGCGTTTACGGAAGATTGATTACGCGAGCGCAAAGAATGGAGGGGACGATAATGGCGAGCAAGGATATTAAAGTGAACGTAGAACTAGAGAACGCCCGTGAATGGAAGAAGGTAGCGGCTAACGCTGAGAAAGCGCTGAAAGAGTTGCAGAAGGCGTTGGAAGCAATGGAGAAGTTTGAGTTTAAGTTCAAAGTAGGTAAGTGACAATAAACTTGCGGGTCGTATCCTCACAACGCATGACGGGGTGGCGAGCGGAACGCGAAAAGGAGCATACACATGGAAAACAACACGAATGAGACAGTCGGAACGGTGGAGACGAATACGGAGACACCGAACGCACTCACGCAAGAAGCAGTCCAAGAGATGATTGCCGCTGCACTCGCTGAGAAGGACAAGGAACTTGACCGTGTCCGCAATGAGTATGGCAAGAAGTTGAAAACGAAAGAGCAAGAATTACAGACGATCAAGACGTCCAACATGACCGAGGCCGAGAAACAAGCACAGGCGTTAGAGGACGCGCGGAACGAAATCACACAGAAAGAACGCGACTTACTCGAACGAGAAAACAAACTCTTCGCGGTAGACGCGCTCAATAAAGCCGAGATGCCGCTCACGTTCCTCGAGTTTGTGACCAGCGACTCGGAAGAGGTCACCACTAGCAAGATCGAGACGCTCAAGACGACATTCGACTCAGAGGTCCAGAAGGCAGTGGACGCCGCATTCAAAAACAAGGGGCGCACGGTCGCCAAAGGGACAGGCGGGGCAGTCACAGCGCAAGACTTCGAGAAGATGACGTATCAACAGCGTGTCGAGCTGTACAAGAACGACCCTGCGCTTTACAACACGTTGAGCGCGGGCAACTAAACCCAAAATAGAAGGAGTGTTTTTACATGGCATTAGGACAAACACGTGTGCAAGACCTCGTCGTACCTGAGGTAATGGCACAGATGATTTCAGCGTCGCTTCCGGCGGCAATCAAGTTCGCACCACTCGCAGAGGTGGACAACACTTTGGTAGGACGTCCGGGGAACACGGTGACGACTCCGAAGTTCGCCTACATCGGTCCAGCGGTTGACGTAGCGGAATACGGGGCAATTCCAATCGAGCGCATGTCGACGACGACTGCTCAAGTCACAATCAAGAAGGCTGGTAAAGGGGTTGAAATCTCGGACGAAGCGGTCTTGTCGGGATACGGTGATCCGGTAGGAGAAGCGAACAACCAACTCCGCCTCTCCATCGCGGACAAGATTGACAACGACATCTTGGCTGCCGCTCGTGCGGTGACGGCGCTTGTTGCAGGGAATGCAACGACTGAGCTCGGTGCAGCGGTTGATGAAGCGCTCGTTGCGTTCAACGAGGAAGAGTTCGGCACATCGGTCGTACTCATGGTGTCGCCAAAAGGACACGCGGCTCTCCGTCGTGATCCATTGTTCGATAACACAACAATCAAGGACGGCATCCTCATCACTGGTCAAGTCGGTCAATACCTCGGTGCACAGGTCGTTCTCTCGCGTAAACTCGCAGACGGCGAAGCATTCCTCGTCAAACAGGGTGCGTTCGGGCTTTTGATGAAACGAGACGTCGAAGTCGAGTCAGACCGCGACATCGTGCACAAGTCGACGATCATCACAGGGGACGAGCACTACGGGGCATACGTCAAGGACGACTCGAAACTCGTCAAGATCACACACAAGCCACTCGCATAAGCGGGTGGTTTTGTCGTTTAGAAGGAGGTGGGACGCATGGGAATGACAGCAATCCGCCGCTGGCGTGGTGAAGCGCCAGGGAAGTCACTGAGCGCCAAGGAATTGTTCGAACAGGAAGACAAGTCAAACGAGAAAACGAAAGCGCCAGCCAAGAAACGTGCCACGAAAAAGGACGGTGAGGACGCATGACACTCGCTGAACTGAAAGTGTACCTCGGCATCGACCCGCTCGACACGTCAGAGGACGCCATCCTGCAACTCTATCTTGAGTCCGCGATGGAGAAAGCGGTGGAATACGCGAATCGTTTCGACTGGACGGCAGAACCGCTCGTGCTCCCTGCGAGTATCGAGGAAGGCATCGTCCGATTCGTGCAAATCAAGCGCGATTTGAACGGACGCTCCGTCGGTGTGCAAGCCGAGTCCGTCGGTGGCATGTCGCAGACGTTCGTGACTAACACCAGCCAACAGGCGCTCTATGCGGACGTATTTGATTTATGGGGGGCGTATCATCGACCACCTAGCCCGTTCCGTGCCGCTCGCTATGCCCATACGCAAGGTGGTGGCGTCTGATGGCGGTGAAACGAGAAGTCGGAGACGGCAAACTCGAAGTCTATGACGAGAACATTCAGAAGGTACGCATCCTAACGGGGAAACCGGTGAAGTTATGAGAGCGCGTGTGAAAGTACGTGACCGGAACCGATTGCCTGAAGCGATTCGTACCGTCGATGGGCTGAACAAGCGCAAGATACGAGTCGGTGTGCTCGGCGGGGGGCAGGCTGCCATGATCGCGGCTGTCCACGAGTTCGGGGCGAACATTCCCGTCTCGCCACGGATGCGCGGCTATTTGGCGTCACAAGGGTTGTACCTCAAAAAAACGACCACACATATCCGCATCCCAGAACGTTCGTTCATTCGGGCGGGATGGGACCAGAACGAGCGGAAGATCATCACGAAGTATAAAGAACTGATCGGCAAGGCCATCGAGAACGGCGTCCCAGCCGATGCGTTGCTCGATGCGCTCGGACTCGAGGCGAAAGGCAAGATGCAAGAGTTTGCCCGTGACCTATCGAACCCGCCGAACAGCCCGTTCACCGTCGAGCAGAAAGGTTCAAGTAACCCGCTCGTCGACTCAGGGAATCTCATCGGCTCCATTGATTACGAAGTCGAGTAAAGGAGGGGCGTCATGCCACAGCATTATGGATTCAAACGTTTGATTAATCGCTATGCCGTCCCGTTCACGCTCGTCTCGTCTTCATCGGGCTACTATGACGACTTGGGCGAATGGGTGGACGGTGTCCCAACGGAAACCGAACTGACCGGCGCACTTGTGCCACTCCCTGCTCGAGCGGTCTACCAATCGGGCGGACGTCTTACGCAGCGTGACAGACAACTGTATAAGACGGGTGACATCATCCCGGAAGGTAGCACGGTCGTGTACAAGGGGCATCGCTACAAAGTCGAGTCGTGGACCAACCACGGGGACTATGCCGACTTTGACGCCTATCTACTGAAGAGCATGTCGAACTTTGACGAGGTGACGCCATGATTGATTACACTGCGGCGCTCACAGCGCTCACAGGACATCTCAAACAAGGAACAGGCAAAGTTATTGTCTTAGAGAACCAAAGCGCGACACAGCCCGCCTATCCATTCTGCACGTACTCGGTGCCTAGTCCGTATCTGCCACAGCGGACGGACTACATCGGGGACGCGATGGACGAGGTGGTCGAATTCGTCGTATCGCTCACATGGCACTCCAAGAGCAATATCGAAGCGATGACACTGGCCCAACAGTCCGTGCAATTGCTCAAAGCTATCGGGGGACGCCAGACGCTCGGTGATGCCGGGCTAACAGTCGTCCGTATCGACGGCTTCACGAACCGCGACACGTTCCTCACGATCGACACGGAGCGGCGTTACGGCTTCGACGTCCGATTACGGACGCACGTCAGTTCGACACGACCGCTCGACGCAATCGAGACGGTTGACATAAACACCATCAACTAAAAGGAGGCACTCACATGCCATTACAAGATGTCGTCGTACAAATCGACGTCGCACAACCGGCGCCGCGTATCGGATTGGGCACACCACTCATCCTTGCGGAGAAGGTAGGTGCGAGCACGTATAAAGAGTATGCATCCCTCACATTGTTGGCGGCTGATTTCGCCAATACGACGGACGCATACAAGAAAGCGCAAGCTATCTTCGCACAACAAGACCGCCCAGCTAAAGTCGCGGTCGCTACGTATGAAGCGGGTGAACCTGCGATTGCGTTGGAACAGCACTATAACCGAGCGTGGCACTTCGTACTCTTGGCCAACGACTTGGCAGCGGATCAACTCGATGTGGCGACACTCGTTGCAGGTAAAGACTTCAAGTTCTTCGCCGCGCAGGTATCGGACAACGCCGGGCGTGAAGCCCTCGCTGGCAAGCTTCGTACCATCATCTTCGACCACAACGTCGTCGGGGAGCATCTGGATGCGGCAGCAGTCGGTGCGCTCGGCTCACTCGAAGTCGGTAGCATCACATGGAAGTTCAAAGGTGGATTCGCCGGCATCACGGCCCGTTATCTCACGGAAGACCAGTTGACGCTCATCGAAGAAGATAACGCGATCGCCTACGTCTTTAAAGCGGGTAAAGCGCAACTCTCAGATGGCATCGACGCGGCCGGTGAATACATCGACGCGCTTCACGGGCAAGACTTCGTCAAGGTGGACATGGAGAACGAGGTGCAGAACGCGCTCCAGAACGCACCGAAAGTGCCGTATGACGCACGGGGCATCTCGCTTATCGAGGCATCCGCGACGACGACGCTTCAACGGGCGTTCGGTCAAGGCATCATCGCGCAACGTGAGGACGGGCAACCGGACTACACGATTCAAGCGCTCACACGCGACCAATCGAGCGCACAGGACCGAGCGGCACGTGTCTACAAGGGTCTATCATTCCAATTCGCATTGGCTGGGGCGATTCATCGCGTCGACCCGATCAAAGGCGAGATTCTAATCTAAGGGAGGTCCACACATGGCTAACACGTACACATATGACGCCGCACTCGTGACGCTTGTCGTCGACGGGCGCTTTATCACGGGCTTTGCCGAAGGGTCGATGGTCGAGGCCGAGAAAGACGAGGACAACTTCGACACGAAAGTCTCCGCTCAAGGAGATGTTGGCGTCGCGAAACGAAACAACTCGCTCGGTACCATCACGGTCATGCTCATGCAAGGCTCACCGGACGTCCTGTACCTCAACTCACTCGCAAACAGCGGGAAAGAAGTTGCGGTCTGGGCACAGTCGAACGGGGAGAACGCCGAGAAAGTCGGCGGCACCCGCGCCATGGTCAAGAAGCCGGCAGACGTCGAGTTCTCGGACGAGATTTCTGAACGCGAGTTCGAGTTCCAAGTCTTCGACTACACGGTCGGCGGTCAATAATGGCAACCAAAGGCGGTCGCAAGGCCGCCATTCTTTATATTCCAACGAAAAAGGAGCTTTTGCACATGTCAGCAAACCAAAATCAACAGAAGAACGTCACGATCGGTGAGAAAGAATTTACGTTACAACATCCGGGTGTCCGTGAAGCCATCAAACTACGCGGTCGCGCGAAAGACCACACAGGGCAACTTGATGAGGAGAAGTATTACGAAGAACTCATGAAGCACGTCATCGTCCAACCGAAAGTGACTTGGGAGACGGCTGAAGACTTGGGGGCATCCGACTTTAACGAATTGATTAAAGAGGCGTCACTCTTTCTTAACGGAAAAGCCTAAGCCCAAAGCCTATTACCGCAAGCAGGCGCACTCGCAATGGGCGCTCTGGCGTCTCGTCATGTCTGAGAAGTTCACCTATTCCGAAGCGATGGCAATGGACACGGACACGATGATGGAAGCCAACGCCGCTCTCGATATCTATCGAGAAGCTGAGAACAAGGCGCAGAAGAAATCTAGGAAGAAAAAGGGGTGACAGCATGGCGTTACGTGACACGGAAGTCATTATCGACATCATGGCGGACGCCGACCCGCTCCGCAATTTGAACCGCGAGATTGACGACATTACAGGCAATGCCCAAAACATGGGCGCAAGTCTCACGCAAGCCGGTCAGATGATGGCAGCTGGATTTGGTGTGGCGGGCGGTGCGATTGTCGCCGGTCTTGGTGTTGCCGTCAATACGGCGATGGATTTCGATGCCCAAATGTCGCGGACAGGTGCGATTGCTGGTGCGACAAGTAGTGAACTCGACACCTTACGGGACTCCGCTCTTGATTTGGGGGCGAGCACATCGAAATCAGCGAGCGAAGTCGCCGTGGCACAGGAGGGACTCGCCGCACTTGGGTTTACAGTCGACGACATCTTGGGTGCGATGCCTGGTGTTATCAGTGCGGCCGAGGCATCAGGTGCGGACATGGCACTCACAGCCGAGACAATGGCATCAGCCATCAACATCTTCGGTTTAGAGGCAACAGAAGCCGCACGCGTCGCGGACATCTTAGCCGAGACAGCAAACCGCTCGGCGGCGGATATCAATGACATGGGTTATGCGCTCAAGTATGCAGGACCCGTCGCGGCAAACCTTGGCGTCTCGATGGAAGAATTATCGGCGAGCATCGGGATCATGACCAACGCAGGATTAGATGGATCATCTGCCGGTACCGCTTTACGCGCAGGACTCTTGGCCCTCCTCAATCCGTCTGAAGAAAACTCGAAGATGATGCAAGCGATGGGCATCGAAATGACAGACGCCAACGGCAAGTTTATCGGGTTGTCCGGTGTCATCGAAAGCCTAGGTGTGTCCATGGAAGGTATGACCGACGCCCAGAAGACAGCGACCCTCGCGAGTCTCGTCGGGACGGAAGCATCATCCGGTTTCCTTGCCTTGATGGCAGCGGGTCCGACAGAAATCGACAAATTCACCAAGTCGCTCGAGAATAGCGCAGGGGCGTCGGATAAGGCGGCTACTGCCATGAAAGACAACTTGAAGGGTGCGGTTGATGAGATGAAGGGGTCCATCGAGACCGCTCAAATCTCAATCGGTAGCGCATTGGCTCCGGCGCTCATTGTCGTAGCGGGTGTCGTCGGAAATCTCGTCGGCGCGTTCAACTCGTTGCCGCCGAGCATACAGAGCACGATTGCAATCGGGGCGGCCCTTACCGCCGTCGTCTTCTTATTGATTGCAGGGCTCGGTGTCTTACTCATGGCAGCAGGCGGGGTCGTCACCGCAATCGCTACAATGGGCGGCGTCGCAGCTATCCTTTCGACAGCTTTGGCAGTTCTCACTTCTCCAATCACCTTGACCATCGCAGGAATCGCGGCGCTCGGTGTCGCGTTTGGTGTCCTCTGGGCGAAGTCCGAGATGTTCCGAAACGCCGTCATGACGTTGTGGTCGGCGCTTCAAGTACAGCTCACGGCAGCGCTCACGGCCGTCGTCACGTTCTTCCAAGGTATCGGTACGCAATTGCTCGCGTGGTGGCAGACGAACGGCGTCATGATTATGGCGGCCGCTCAAAATATCACCAACTACCTCGTTATGCTGTTCCAGACATGGCTTCCGATTTTCCAAGGGATTTGGTCCATCGCCACCACCATCGTGCAGTTGGCGTGGTCACTCATCACGGCGCTCATCCAAGGCGCGATTGCCGTCATCACTGGCATCATTACCTTCTTCGCGGCCGTGTTCACTGGCAACTGGTCAGCGGCGTTTGATGCCGTGGCCGGGATTGTCCAAGCCGGGCGCACGTTATGGACGACCGTCATCGATGCGGCGCTCAATGCGATTCTCGAAATCGTCACGACGGTTCTAAATACGGTGTATGAGACCTTCCAGAACATCTGGAACAACGTCACCGAATTCCTAGGCGGAATCGACCTGTACAGCATCGGCTCGGACATCATGAGCGGTCTCTTGAACGGGATTGCGGACATGGGCGAGAGCGTGTTGAAGAAAGCCCAAGAGATTGCGACGGGTATCAAAGACACGGTGGCCGGATTCCTCGGCGTTGCTTCTCCGTCTCGCGTCATGATGGAAATCGGGGCGTGGACGAGTGAGGGGATGGCAATCGGGATGGAGAAGAACATTCCAATGGTGTCTGAGTCGTCTGAGAATATTGCGGGAGCGGCGTCTTACACGCCGGAGCAGAGCGTCAACAACTCACGGACGCAAACGAGCCGGAGCATCACCTTCTCTCCACACATCACGGTACAGGGTGGCAATAATGGGCAAACACAGGACATCTCCGACGTGCTCGAGGATATGTTCTCCCGTCTCACAGAACTCTATGACACGGAGGTGGCGTACTAATGGCAAAACTAGGAGACGTAATCATTCACGTCGAGAAAGAAAATCTACAGTCATCCGTCAACGCCACCGAGTACGGTGTTGAGCAAGGTGAACCATTCACCGACCATATTGAAAAGAAACCGGATATCGTGTCCCTCTCGGTCTATCTGATTGGGGAAGACCACAAGACCCGTATGGAAAAGCTGAAAGGCTATCAACGCATCGGAAAACTCGTCAAATATGTCGGTCGTTCGGCGGTCGATAACGTCGTGATTCTCGATATCTCTCGGGATTACACAGCGGAAATCATGAATGGTGTGGCGGTTAGTGTCGTGCTCCGAAAGGTCCGAATCGCCAAAAGTCCATGGGTCAAAGCCCCGCCAAAGAAAAAACCGTCGGTCAAACCACCGACTAAAGGCGGGGAGAAGAAACCAACGCAGAAGAAGACGCGACCATCCCCCGCTACCTATCATACGGTGAAGCCAGGCGACACATACTGGGGACTTTCGAAACGCTACGGCTCATCCATCCAACAATTGCGAACATGGAATAAGTACCCGGACAGATCCATACCAATCAACGTAAAGCTACGAGTGAAATGAGGTGGTCGAAATGAGAAGTGTATATGACATCATCGACGTGGACAAAGAGGGACTTCCGGTCTCTTTCGACGTCGTACTTGGGGTTGAGACCTTCATTCTCGGCTTTGATTATAACGAGACGGGTGATTTTTTTACTGTCGACATCTACAAATCAGACGACGAGGGGAATGAAGTACCCGTTGTGCTCGGCGAGAAGATGTCGCTAGGCGCACCGCTTTGGAAAGACCTCGTCATGAAGGAATTGCCGGCACCTACACTCGTCCCACTCGACCTAGGTGGTCAGGAACGTCGCATCTCCTTCGACAACTTTGGGGAGACGGTGTTCTTATACGTCGATGACGGACCACCAGAGGAAGTGGACGCCGATGAGTAACAAGATGCTGTTTGGTCGAATAAAGCGCGTCAAAATCGACACCGGTTCCTATAAAGGGACCTTTACAAACGAAGGAGACGAGGGCCTTGAGATTCGATTCGAGGTGCCGTTCGACGACGACCCGAAACCGAACGAGACGAAGATTGAAATATTAAACCTATCGAAAGATAGTGTCTCTAAAATCAAACGTGGCGTATCCTGCACGCTCGAGGCGGGCTATCGAGGCGACGTCGGGGTCATCGCTTCCGGTAAAGTGTCGCGAGTTCTGACGCGGCGTGATGGCGTTGACAAAATCACATCAATCTATGTTTTGGAAGGCGAGGACTTTTCTCGTATCAAAGTGAACGCCTCGTCCGCTGATCCGGCGGCAAAAGGGAAGAAGCAAAAGCTACAGATCACCTTCAAACCAGGCACAAAGGCGGATGTCATCGTGAAGAAATTGATTTCGGTGCTTGGTATCAAGTTGGCGGCTCCCCCAAAACTCAAGAAGAACAAAGAATACAAGAAGGGCTACGTCGTCACGGGGCTGGTGCTCAACAATTTAGAGGAGGTCATTCGGGATTGCGGGTCCGTGATGTACCATCGGCGCGGAAAGCTTGTCATTCGTCCGCTCAACGAAGGGACGGACGAGCGGTTCGAACTGTCCGACGAAACCGGAATGATCGGTAGCCCGGAACCATTTGAAGAGGACGGGATACGCGGTTATAAAGGTTCTTGTCTGCTCCAACATCGCATCACGACGGGTTCAGCTATCCGAATCAAGTCACGAACAGCAAATGGGAAGTATCGTGCGAGGAAGGGTCGCCACGTCGCGGACGGAAACAACTTCCACACAGAATTTGAGGTGGTCTGATGGCGAAAGAGACAAGATTCTTCGACGGGTTCGCCCGTCATATCAAACTATCCATTCATACGTTCGCACCTGCCCGCATCCTCTCGTATGACAAGGCCAAACAGGAGGCGGTCATTGAATTGTTGTTCAAGTCGGTCGACCGGGATGGCAACGCGGAATCATACCCGCCTATCGAAAAAGTGCCGGTGCTTGGTATGCGTTACGAGCTGGCGTCAAGCGGTGTCAATATAAGCGGTCTATTAGCGGATGGCACGAACGTGAATGGGGCGAATGCAACCCTTTCGTCACGCGAACCGTTCGTCATGATTCCATCTTTCAAACCGAACGACATCGTGTTCGTCGCCTTTGCGGATCGGGCGCTCGACAATCTACAAAACAAACCATTTGACCCAGACTCGCACCGCACGCACAGCCTCGTCGACGCGGTCATTATAGGGGGGTATCAGCTCACATGAAGAACCTACTGCTGAAAGATGGTGATTTTCTACTTTCGAAGGGAGATGTGCTGCTTGTTGACGGAGACGCAGAACTGGCCCAGACGCTACGGACAGAATTGGAAACGGCAAAGGGAGAGTGGTTCCTGGACGTCGACATGGGTCTCGACCGAGAACCGTTCGAATCGAAGCCGACCAATGAGGAAGCGATCCGAACCGCCTTGATCGACGTCATCACATCACATCCACAAATCGAATCCGTAGAGACGATCGATCTCGCTTTAAATAAATCGACCCGTACCTTGCTCGTCAGTTTCGTGGCGCTCAAGTCGGACGGGGATACAATCGCATTAGAGGAGGTGGCTTTGAATGGCGGATAACAACAAGGGCGTCACCGAAGTTGGTTTTAAACGACCGAACTATTCAGAGGTTCGGGGCGACATGGACAACCGGGCTAAGGAGTTGTTCGGGGATGACGTCAACACGTCCGATAAAGGAGTCCTCGGTATTCTCAACGGTCTGTTCGGGTGGTTTTTCGCGAAACTATGGGAAGTCGCAGAGAACGTCTACAACTCGGCATTCGTATCAAAGGCGGACGGCGTCTCGCTCGACCGTCTGGGCAACAACATCGGCATCACACGCCAGAGTGAACAATATGCCTATGTCACACTCACAATTACCGGAGACTCAGGGACGGAAGTGCCTGCCGGTTTTCTCGTACAGACCGAGAGCGGGATCCTGTTCGAGACGACATATGACGTCGCAATCGGAACGGGCGGCACGGTGGATGTGGAAGCGTCGGCCGATCAGCCAGGCATCTCCGGGAACGTCGGGTCTGGCATGTTGACGGTAATCACGACACCGATCACAGGCGTCACGAGCGTGACCAACGGCAACCCGGCGCTCAACGGCCGTAACTACGAGACCGACGAAGATTTCCGGGCTCGTTACGACCAGTCACTCGCACAAGGTGGGGCGTCGACACTCGAGGCATTACGGGCATCCGTGCTCGACCTCCCGGGGGTTCAGACGGTGCTCATCGAAGAAAATGATACGATGACCGAATTAAACGGCGTCCCGCCAAAATCATTCGCGACATTCGTCTTCGGCGGCACCGATTCAGCCATCGCACAGACAATCTACGACACCAAACCGGCGGGCATCCGTGCCTTTGGAGAAATTGAGACGGTCATCGCCGACTCGATGGGTGGGGCGCACATCATCGGGTTCGACCGCCCGGAGACGGTTGAGGTGTACGTCGATGTGACGCTCGTGACGAACGAGTTTTTCCCGGCCGATGGTTATGCCAAAGTCGAGACGAACATCGTTAAATACATCGGCGGGACGGATGCGGATGGCAATGGATACCTGGGGCTTGGGTTAGGTGATGATGTGATCCTCACTCGTATCGTGGCAGCCGCCCACCAGGTCGATGGAATTGAAGATGTCGTCGTCAAGCTCGGCACTACGCCGGCACCGACAGGGACAAGCAACATCGCCATCAGTAGCCGCCAGGTCGCCAAAACAGACGCATTGAAGGTGACGGTATCATGAGTATCAAGCAGGACATGATCCGTCTCCTCACGGACGTCTACAAAAAGACGGAAGGCTCGAACATCAACAAATACATCACATTAGTCGCGGAACAGTTTGATCGCTTGCATGAAGTGTTTGCTGCCATCGAGTCGGCCCGTATCATCGACGACGCGTACGGTTGGTCGCTTGATGAAATCGGTAAGAACGTCGGGGAACCGCGCCTCGGACAGAACGATGAGCAATATCGGGAGGCGCTCAAGGTGGCGCTTCGGGCGAACCTGTCAAAAGGCGACCTCAACACTGTCATCTCGATGGCTCGGGCGCTCTACGGCCAGGATGTCCTCTCCATCGCAGAGACGTGGAATATCGACCGCTATGATTATGAGCCGGCCGGCCTTGTCATGGTCGTCGAGAGCACCATGAACGAGGGCTTGAACCTCAACTTTCAATTGTTGAAACGGGTCATGGCGGTCGGCGTCCGCCTCTATATCGAGGTCTATCAGCCGCGCTCACGCCTTCAATTCAAGTCGGACATCACAGACATCCAAACCCGCAGCGTCATGCTCGGTTTATATACAGCTAGTAATCAAAATCTGACAGGGGTGATTCAAGGATGATACTCATTACACCGTCCACGATGGACGAGATTCAACAATTCTTTGCCGACATGCCGGATTTCGCCCGTCTCCATGTGCAGGGCGAGGGAACGATCGACGTGCCAATTTATAAGGTCGAGCGCAATGCAAACATGGTCTTTATCTGGGCGCGCATTCCGACGGGGATCCGCACATTGACCAAATTACAAATCATCCACAAAAATGGGTCCGTCATGCTCGAGCGGAACGCTCCGCTCACGAAGCCGACGACCCGTAACGTCTATACCCGTTTTGAATTTGTCATCGAGGAGGTAGGGTCTGAATGATGGACTACAATATCGAATTTAAGGACCATATTGTTGAGCATCCCAACAGGTTCCGACAGGTCCAAGTCTCACCAGGAATTGTCGACCTGATTCCGACATGGATTGAAAATCCTGCGCAGATCATCGAAGAAGGCACGCCGGTGAACGCCGACCTGTTCGAGAAGCTACGAGCCAACGTGACACGACGCTCGGAGACGTTCGCGGCGACAGCGGGGCAGACGGTCTTTAACTTGACGAAAGCATACCTCGTCGACCAAGGACGCATCGACGTCTATATCTCAGGGATCAAACAGCGCTCTGGAATCGACTTTACAGAGACGAGCCCGACGCGGTTCACGCTCTCGGAAGGATTGGAGGTCGGAACGGTCGTCGAGGCGGTCTATTTCAGCGCGTCTCAAGCGTTGTCTGAGGACCTTATCGAACAAGTGCAGGCAGCTGAGGCGGCAACGCTCGCAGCAAACGAAGCGGCAGACGAAGCGAACGATGCTGCAACGGGCGCGCTCACGGCCAACCTCAACTGGAAGGAACCGGTGAACAACTTGACGGCGCTCAATGCGCTCGAAAGCCCTCAAACACGCGACACGCGGCAAACGAAAGACACGGGCAACGTCTACCGTTACGACGGGACGGCATGGGTGCTCATCCAGACGATGGACCCGAACGCAATCAATGCGCTCGACACTCGCCTTACGTCGCAGTTGGCGGATATTGCGACAGTACAATTAGCAGTTAACATTCTAGGCACATCATACGTCGCTAATCAAAAAATTGATCTTGAACACATCAGACAGAGACAAATCGTTCTATACGGGAATTTCATGAAGAAGTTCCGACGGAAAGAAGCTGTCAAAATTGTGGCGCAAGGCGATAGTTTGACATATGGCCACGACACGGTAAGCGCAGACAAACGTCCTGCCGACACATCAACTAATGTAGATAATGTGGTCCACACGCAGACAAGAGCAAGCGTCACTTACCCCGAAGCGTTATTATCACGACTTTCAGTAGTGAACCCGTCAACTACTGTCGAAAACCGCGGATATAGCGGTGATTCGGTGCAAGATGGTTTTAACCGTTGGAAAAGTAAAAGTAACGCAGACCTGACGATCATCGACTACGGCATCAACGACGCGCAAAGTTACTCCAACATCAACGGAGACTTGAGTGCTTATTTTTACTGGTACGAACAATTGGTCATAAAGACAATTTTGCAAGGGAGCGCCGTTTTGTTGCTATCTCCAACCAAAATCATTGCGTCAGGTAACGTTGGACTAGATATCAGCACTTTCCGCAAAGCATTGGATGCCTTTGCGGAAAAATTTGACCTGCCTGTACTTGACGGGGATGAGATGTTGCGAAACTACGACCGTAGCATTTACACGGACACCGTACACCTTAATGGCAAGGGGTATAACATTCTCGGAACACGAATCGCGGCTGCGGTATTGAGTCCGAACGTTTATGCGCCGCTCAAGATGACCATCGGTTCGAAACTTTTGACGAGTTTACAACGCGATAACATTTACACAATCACAAGCGCGAACTTAGAAGTCGCCGGCGGAACGCCTGTCCCATCGGAGACGACGACGGTAGAAACTGACGGATGGGTGGCTAACCTTTCACAAGGTGGAGAAGTAATCTATTCATTTTATGCGGATACGGACGACTTAATCGTCTTACCATACTTCCAGATCAGCGGAGACTTGACAGCATCGTTCGAACTTGACTTTGGAATCGAGCAAGCCAAAACGAGCATTGCGACGGCGGTGGGACGAACGAATGCACAAAAAGTCATGCCACCAACTGTTTCGAAAGATTTGACTGGCGCGTGGAAAACCATCAACAAGTCATCGTTAGCCGGAGCCGACGCGATCTCTTTGCAAATCGCAACAAAAGGGTGGCACACCCTAAAAATCAAGAATATCAACACCGGGTCTAAGAACCTATATCTTCATGGCATCGAGTTCACCCACTTTGATATTCTTAAAAGCTTATTGGTGACAAACAAAACGACGTTGGAATCAAGTTTTTATGACGGCGTGTTTTACCCTACCTATCAAGCAAGCCAACCCTCCGTAACCGAGACGAGAGTGAAATTAGATGATTTGAAAAAGTTGTTGAACATTGATTACTCGCAACCACAACTCGGTATGACGTGGAACGACACCCCGCTGAAACTGACCATCTATAACACGCAACATAGTATTTTAACGTATACGTTCGTTATGGGTCTTAACACGTCATCTAGGTTTGTCAGTGCGCCAAACCGCATCAACATTACCGCGAGCCCGACGGAGCGGACGTTGGCCGCCATCAACGTTGATTGGACTTCGAAAGAATTGATTTTGACTTGGGGTGGCGATACGTCTCGACCTTCAAAATTCCAAATCAGTATAGCTTAGCATGTAATATGACCAAATACCCTCTAAAAATGTTATTATATGTATAGAATAAGAACGTTTTGGAGGGTTTAATTGTGAAAAAAATACTTTTTTATCACTCGGTTTAAACATAATAATGGCGGCAGTTTTGAGTATTGGCTTGTTTGGTACAGGAGGTAAGTACGTCCTATCAAAAATAAAAAATGAAGAGCAGGATTATTTCGATAATCCATATTACACAGAAAGAATGAGTTTGTTTAAACCAATATCAACATCTGCGGATGGAGTTGTTTTTGTTGGCGACAGCATCACACAAAGAGGGCTCTTTGGAGAAATGTTCCCAGAAGTAAAGATATACAATCGTGGTATCAACAGTGATACGTCAGAAGGTGTTCTGAACCGGATTAAAAGCGTGGCAGAAAAAAGTCCAAAAAAAGTGTTTCTGATGATCGGGATAAATGATTTATACGCAAAACGGGAGCTGTCTGAAATCAGCGATGATTACAGAGGTATACTTACCGCCATAAAAACAAATTCGCCACAAACGCAGGTTTATGTTCAGAGTGTTCTACACGTTAATAGTGATATTTATGGCGAAGCGATTGATAACGGTGCTGTTAATGACCTTAATGTGGTTATAAAACGACTTGCTGCTGAATTCGACTATAAGTATATTGATTTGCACGATGGCTTCTCGGAAAACGGTCAACTAAACAAAAATTTCACATTAGACGGCATCCACTTGAATGGTGAGGGGTACGCCAAATGGAAAGAGATGATTAAATTTTATATAAACTAATCTATAACGCAGTCGGATGATTATACGCCATAAAACAAGCGCTCCTCTTGGGGCGCTTTTCTTTTACCCGCACACACTAAAAACACAGCCAAAGGGGTCAATTATCAATGGAATACTACTGGTACATGCGCGTACGCTTCACATCAATCTGCCTGTCGGACGTCCCTACTGCATATCGCACTGGCGTCAAGCGACGTTTGGATGAACTAGGTCTAAACAGCTGCGGTAAATGATGAGGGAGGTATCAGAGTGGAGGTGAACACAGAAATGGATCGCTTACATGAGACGGTACAGCAGCACAGTGTCGAGATTACGCAACTCAAAATGGATGCCTTACAGCGCGACCACAAGATTGATTTGCTCACGGCAAAAGTCGATGGCATGAACCTTCAATTTTCCGAGTTGAAGAACACGGTGCAGGCCGAAGGGTCGAAGTCGCGCGAAGAGATGTCGAAGGTCACCGACCGACTCTGGTCGCACATCGAGAAGATGGAAGCGTATGACCAAGCGGCGGCCGAACGAGGCGACGAACTTCGCAAGACAAAGTTGCAAATTTTCAAAGAAATCATGGTCGGCCTATTCGCCGCGACGGGTACCATTCTCGCCGGATCCCTCGGATTCCAAGAAATCGTCAGGCTCTTTCAATAAGGAGGAATATCAATGGATAACCAACGCATCGCCGCTTTCGCCCGGCTCGTCGTCCCGTTCTACGCGCTCTTAAACGCATTCTTGCTCTCGCTCGGCTACAATCCCATGCCCTTTTCGGACGAAGAGGTCACAGCCGCCGTGAACACGGTCATCGGAGCGGTCGGGACGCTTTATGTCTGGTACAAAAACAACAACGTGACAAAAGAGGCGCAAGAAGCGCAACTCCTGTATGACCAAGTGAAACGTGTCAAAGAAGAAATCACGGTAGCGAAGGAGGGAGATGAATGAGTTATGATATCCGCCAACAATGGCTGCCGAAAAGCAAATATCCTCTGAAAGCGCCGTATGCGATGACCCCGAAATACGTCACGATCCACAACACGTGGAACGATGCACCAGCGAAGAACGAAGCCAATTTCATGTTGAGCAACCCGAAGGAGACCGGCTTCCACGTCGCCGTCGATGATGTTGAGGTCGTCGAACTCATCCCGTTCAACCGTAACGCGTGGCATGCTGGCGACGGGCTCGAAGGGAAAGGTAACCGTGAATCAATCGGGATTGAGATTTGTTACTCGAAGTCGGGCGGGAAACGTTACGAGGAGGCGGAGGCAAATGCGATTGAATACACCGCACACGTGTTGGTCCAATTGGGATTGCCACCTTCCGCCGTGAAGTATCACCAAGAATGGAGCGGCAAGAACTGCCCGCACCGCATCTTGGACGAAAAACGAGGCGCTGCCTTTAAACGAGCGATTGCTGAACGCTACGAGGAATTGAAGAACCCGAAACCAATCGTACCGCAAGTCGTCAAGCCACCGGCAAGCGCCGTCAAGATCGGCTCACTCATCACGAAGCAGGACGTCCCTGCCTATGCTCGTCCCGAATGGGGCACGCAGACCGGTCAAGTCGTCCGAAAGGGGCAGACCCGTCACGTCTATGCCGTCAAGAACGGATGGTATCAACTCTTCTCGGGCGAGTGGCTCCCATCGCAATCGGGCGCGAACTTCGACTATGTGCCCGTAAAAAAGTCTGAGCCACCGAGGGCGGAACCACCGGACGTGAAGCCGTCCCTCAAACGCGTCATCGTCGACGGCAAACAGGTCGGCGCGTTCAGCCAACAAGACAGTGTCCTCCGCGGCGTCTCTGAGGCATTGGACGGCAAGGCGAAGAACATCCGTATCGAAGACGTATAACCACGACGAAGCCCCACTCAATCGAGTGGGGCCTTTTTTTATTTGCCGTCTACGAGGCGTTTATACGCTTGTGCTTGCCTTAGTGTCCAGATTGGCGTCGCCGCCAACACCTGCACCGGTTCCGGCAAGAGGGGCCGCACGTTTGCCCCCGTCCGTTGTCGATTGTACTTCGTGGAGAGCCGGGCCTTGTCCCAGCCGAGCAACTCCGCGAATTCCTTGATCCCAACGAGCGGGGGGATTACTCCCCCAACTCGTCGCTCCAGTTCTGGTAAAAGCCGTCGCCGACGTGGACCAACACTTCGTCGTCCTCGTCCGCTTCGACACCGACCCAACGTGCGATGGTCACTTGCTCGCCGTCCTGCTCGATGCTGACGTGTTCTTGCGTGTAGCTGATACCTTCGAGTGCCGACTGCTTCGCTCCTTCGAGTGTGCCCTCAAATTCCTCTGTCACGCCTGTGTGGTAGTTGATTGTGTAAGTTGCCATGTGTATCGTCTCCTTTGAGTTTGGGTTAAGTGATAACTTTGTTATCTCTTGTTACTTATATATTACCATAAACGATAACTTTGTAAACACTTTTATGTAAAATAATTTTGTTTTTTAAATCTTTTGGCGTCGAGAACCGGCCCGTCCGAAAGTTGAGGTACACGGCGTACCGATTCCCTTCATGCGATACGTGTAGCAGGACGCGCTCCTTCAACAGTTTCTGGACGCTAAAGATGACGTCCTTCGTCTCGAGTGCGGACACCAGTCGCCCTTGGATCCACAGCAACTCCTCCACGCTCGCACGCCGCACCGGTTTAACACGCGGCCTCATAGTACACCCTCATGCTCGAGAAATGCTTGAAGCGAGACTTTCTTGTCCCCGCGGTCCATTTGCCACATATCCTCGTGATGGGACGGGTCGAAGCCGACGGCCGTGAGTTGATATGTATGCTCATCGAGCGGTGTCAGCACCACGAGCGGATCGTGAGGGCCTCTTAGAAAGACGTCCGTCTCCCCGAAGGAGGCATATAATTGTCGCGTTGCCTTGTACTCGCCCCAGAAATGGCCCGGCACGATTTGTTTGTCGATGATGGTCCACATGATGATTCCCCCTATACATAATAAAAAGCCCTCTGTCGAGAGCTCACTTCGCCACGTTCAATCGATTCTCCTTGTGGCTCACATATTTGGTCACAGAACCGTTGGATTCCACCGTTTCCGCTCTCAACTTTCGTAATAATTCCTGAATTTCTTCCGCCGTGCCCTTGATCGCTGCTTGGGTCCCACCGATGACCGCGATTTTCATAGATACCTCCTATCTAGTTGACTAGCCGACCGACATAAGTATTTTACCCCCTATATAAGGAAGGGAAACTTTCGAAAATTGCACACTTATTGCACATTGCACATCGGATTGCACGTTTTCATCCCTCATTATCCTTGTTGTTTCGTAAGGTGATTTCAACGGTACCGCGTTTTGTTCATGCCCATCCCGACCACTCCTACACGTTCCCTACAACCTCAAAAAATAATTGATTATTTTCAGGTCCGCCTTGTGGCGGGCCTGTTTTTTGTTGTGAGGAGAGGTGACGTCCATCAGACGATGAGACGTTATCCTGGAGTGATAAGGATGTCTCCAAAATAATTATTTACGATATAAGAAATTAAAAGTTTATTTAAGTATTTAAACTTTACGGTTGTAAATTTGTTGAAGTTAAGAGGTAGATTCTAGTACAGTTATTGGAACAATGGTTGTATTGAATAAGATAAAGAATAAGTTGAAAATTAAAATAGGAGGTGTGCATTTAAAAGTGTCAAAAAATAAAATGGATTATATATCTTTTATTATATTTATGGTTTTAATTATTTTTTATTTGATTTCTTAAATAATTCATCAGGTATATTTGAAAAAACAATCCTAATTTTCTTCATATACTTTTTTGTAGTTTTATTATTAAATGCGTTGAACCAAATCTATTCCATATCAGCTATGGAAAAAGTAGTGAACTTGTTATGTAAGCCTGTCATATTAGTATTTTACATAAATCACTTAACTTCATTTCTTTTGCCAGTTCTAACATTTTTCTTATTTTATCTTTCCCCAACACTCTTTTCAAAATTAGTAGGTGAGTATTTTGACATCGATTTTCTGCAGAGCGACGGGCTATTGTATTTTCTCAACGTGTTAACTGTTCTTTTATACGCATATTATGGCGATAAAATTATGCATTACTCTTTCAACCTTTTTGAAGTAGACGTATTCAAAGAAAAAATATTGACCGTTGCTATGACTAAAAGACTTATCCGAATATACGCCTACTCCATAATGATTCTAATTTATGCAATATATAATTATTCAACCTTTAATAACATGACTGAAATTTTTGGACAATCATTGGAAAATTTTAATGTTATAAAAGAAGTTTTCGTTACATTTGTAGCTGTAGATACTCTGATTCAAATTGTAAAAACGAAAGCTAATAACCAATCTAATACAATGGGTGAGGAAGACAAAAATATCACTTCAAAGAGTATAGTCTAAACTTTATATATCTTCTTTAATACTAATTTAAATTAGAGAGGTCATGATTTCCTTGTCATGACCTCTCATTTGTGTCGGTTTGAACAAATTTTGGGTATACTCTCTACATAACGAATAAAGGAGCGAATGCTTATGACACGTGTACGGAAAGCCATCATCCCGGCCGCGGGGCTCGGCACCCGTTTCTTGCCGGCGACGAAGGCGATGCCAAAAGAGATGCTCCCCATCGTCAACAAGCCGACGATCCAATTCATCGTGGAGGAAGCGGTCGCCTCGGGCATCGAGGACATCATCATCGTAACCGGGAAGAACAAGCGCGCCATCGAGGACCATTTCGACCGCGCCATCGAACTCGAACAAAACTTGGAAGCGAAAGGGAAGACGGAGCTCCTCGAGTCGGTCCGTCACTCGTCGAACCTCGCGAACATCCACTACATACGCCAACAAGAGCCGAAGGGACTCGGCCATGCGATTTGGTGTGCCCGGAAGTTCATCGGCGACGAGCCGTTCGCCGTCCTGCTCGGGGACGACATCATCGAGTCGGACGTACCGGCGACACAGCAGTTGATTGAGCAATACGAACGCCACGAACGTGCCATCATCGGCGTGCAGCGCGTCCCGTATGAAATGACGAAACGATATGGTATAATTGACCCGCTTGCCGTCGAAGGGAAGCTGATCCCGGTCCGGACGTTCGTTGAGAAACCGCCGGTCGAGGAGGCCCCTTCGAACCTCGCCATCCTCGGTCGCTACATCTTGACGCCGGACGTCTTCGAGACGCTCGCGGCCCAAGAAGTCGGTGCCGGGGGCGAGATTCAACTGACGGACGCCATCGCCCGATTGAACGAGGCGAAGACGGTGTACGCCTATGAATTTGAGGGCCGTCGCTATGACGTCGGGGAACCGATCGGCTTCATCGAGGCGACGATCGCCCACGCCTTGTGCGACCCGGAATTGAAACCTAACGTCCACACGCTCTTGAAGCGTTTCGTGGACGAACTCGAACAACAGTAAGGTGTGTTACTTTTGAAAACAATGTTAATGGTCTGTCAAAACTATTATCCGGAGATCGGCAGTGCTGGCAACCGGATGCAAAATATTACGCATCTCATGAAAGAACGTGGCTACGACGTCGAGGTCATCACGGCCGCGCCGTCGTATCCGAACTTCAACTTGTATCAAGACGACCGGTTCTGGAACGATCACGCGCTCAACAATCAGCCGTTCATCAAGCGGCTCATCACGAAGAAGCGCAAACATACGTCGAACATGGTGAGCCGGCTCGCTTTGTTTTTGGAACAGATGATTAAAGGCGTCGCTGCCGTCCAAAAGCTCGACTCGAAACCGGATGTCGTCTTTGCGACGACCCCGTCTTTTTTTATGGCGTTCGTCGGTGTGTATGCGAAACGGAAGTATGGCGTCCCGTTCATCTTGGACGTCCGTGACCTCTGGCCGGAGTCGGTGAAAGGCGTCGGCGTGTTCAAACACGACTGGATGCTCGCCCCGGCGTTTTGGTTTGAGAAGCGGTTGTATAAGGCGGCCGATGAAATCATCATCAACTCGGAAGGGTTCCGTAGCTATTTGCGCCAACGTGGCGTCGACAACGAGCGCATGCACTACATGCCGAACTCGATTCGCGAGAGCGAGCGCAACCTCGAGCGGACCGTCCCCGAGGACGACCGTATGGAGATTCTATACGCCGGAAACATGGGCCTCGCCCAAGACGTGTCGCTCTTGCTCGAGCTCGCGGAGCGGTTCCGTGACGAGCCGCGAGTCCATTTCAAATTGATCGGCTACGGCTACCGGAAGAACGAGTTGAAGGAGACGATTAAGGCTCGCGGCTTCAAAAACTTCCTGTTCCTCGAAGCGATGCCACGGACGGAGGCGTTCCAGGCGATTAAAAATGCGGACGTCGCGTTCGTCAGCTTGATCGAGCAAGAAGTGTTCGATACGGTCATCCCGGGCAAACTGATCGATTATATGGCGGTCGGCAAACCGATCGTCGCGGCGGTGTCAGGCCATGCGGCGAATGTCATCGAAGCGGCGGAGGTCGGTTACGTGTCACGGAAGCGTGACATTAACGAGATCGAGCTCATGCTCCGGAAACTGCTCGAACGTCCCGACTTGCGCGAGAAGTACGGCCGAAACGGCGTCCGTTATGTGAAAGACAATCTGTGTTGGGAAAACAACATACACGTCCTCGAAGACGTGATAGAAAAAGTAACGATGGAGGAAACACGATGAAGGTATGTATGTTTGTATGGAACCATTTTACGAATGACGCCCGCGTCCTTCGCGAATGCTCGGCGCTCGCCGAGGCGGGCTACGAGGTCGATTTGATTGCCCTCCAAGACCCGAAGAATAAAGAGCTCCCGGCTGAAGAGATGCGTCCGGAAGGATTCCGTGTCATCCGCGTGAAGCGCCAACCGTCGATTCTCGTCAACGGGATGAAGGCGCTCAAATCGGCCCGGACGTGGGTCACACAGAAGACGACGCGTAAAATCGGAGCCGGACTCATCGGAGCCGGACTGTTCGTCCTCGCGCCGTTCACGATGCTCGGCCTCGGTGCCGCGGCAGGCGCGATTCTGCTCCCACCGGTCCGGAAAAACATCGTCAACTTGAGCGCGATGCTCGAGATGGTGTTCGCCTCGACGAAGAAGTCGTATGACTTCTATCATGCCAACGACTTGAACACGCTCCCGCAAGCGTTGATCGCCGGGAAGCTCGTCAACAAAGGGAAGATCGTCTACGACTCGCACGAAGTCCAGACGGACCGGACCGGTTACGGCTACATCCAAAGTAACCTCGAAGGCTGGCTCCTGCCGTACGTCGACACGATGATGGTCGAGAACCATACGCGCGCGGCGCATAACGAGACGCTTTACGGTTTCTATCCGTACGTGCTCCACAACTATCCGTTCTATCGTCCGCTCGACTTCTCGCTCCGGAAAGACTTGCACGCGTTGCTCGGCTTGCCAAGCGATGAGAAAATCTTGTTGTACCAAGGCGGTATCCAAGCCGGTCGCGGTCTCGAGCAACTCATCCTCGCGGCGAAAGATTTCAAGGAAGGGACGCTCGTCATGATCGGGGACGGGAGACTGAAGCCGACAATCAAGCAGATGATTGAGGACGAAGGCGTGGCGGACCGCGTCAAGATGATTGACAAAGTACCGGTCGAGGTGTTACCGTATTATACGATGAACGCGTATCTCGGCTTCCAAGTGTTGAATAACGTCTGTTTCAACCATTATTCGGCCTCGTCGAACAAGTTGTTCGAATATTTGATGGCCGAAGTGCCGGTCGTCTCGTGCGATTTCCCTGAAATCGAACGGGTCGTCGCCGGGAACGATGTCGGGGTCGTCGTCGACTCGCACGACCCGCAGTCGATCGCGGACGGTGTCAACCGCCTGCTCGAAGATGAAGCGCTCTACGCACGCGTCAAAGCGAACACGAAGACGGCGCGTGAACAATATAACTGGGATTTGGAAAAAGAGGCACTCTTGGACGTCTACGCAAACGTCGCAGACCGCAAGTTGCCGATTATGAAAGACGGTGCGCCAAAACCAGCATAACGAGAAGACTGCGGTTTTGGCCGCGGTCTTTTTTTA